>JBBQOJ010000064.1:0-8726 GCA_038330815.1 Chitinophagales bacterium
TTAGGAGGGGGTTTTATTCAACCACCTTCTTCTTGTTATATTTACTCAGGGTGCTTCACAAGGGATTGTGGCGAATAGCCGGTAACAATGCCCACAAACGAACACCAGCAACAGCCGCCATTCATTCTCCACGGCGTTTAATTTCTCATTCCGGCACGTTACATCACCATTACCAATAGCCTTTTAATGAAAATAGGGCAGATAAAATTATTAAACTCAGGATGCCTTATACTACCTTTAAACCCACGATTCTTAACCAAAAAAAAACAATCATGAAAATGACAAGATTATTAATGGCAGTTGCCATTTCAGTTACCCTGGGTTTTATGGGGTGTTCACCGAAGGATACAGAAATCCAGGCAGCGGTGGAAACTAAGTTAAAAGCTGAGCCCGACATGTCGACGGTTAATGTTGATGTTAAAGATGGTGTAGCCACCATTGCCGGCGAATGCAAAGATGAAGCCTGCAAAGCCAATTGTGAACAACTGGCAAAGGACGTTAAAGGCGTGAAAACCGTTATCAATAACTTAACTGTGCCGCCTCCACCACCACCGGTTGTAGTGGCAGCAGACGACCCGCTAACACAAGCCGTAACGGATGCCACCAAAGATTTCACTACTGTAACCGCAGCAGTTGCTGATGGCGTGGTGACCTTAACCGGTGAAATAAAAAGAAGAGAACTGCCTAAATTAATGAAGGGATTGAATTCGCTGAAACCAAGAAAGATTGAGAATAAGTTAACCATCAAGTAAAACAGGAGGACCCACATTATGGCATTGCAAAATAAATATAAAGAACTAACCGATGCTGCAACAGCAGCAGGCGTTACCGGCCTGCAGGTAAGGGAACAGGAAAACGTATTGTATATTGATGGCACAGCGCCCAGCGGTGCAGCAAAAGACCAGCTATGGGATATATATGGAAAACTGGACCCAGATTTCAGGGCGGGTGACCTGGTGATGAATATTAATGTAGATGTAGCTGCCGCCGTTACAAAGGTGAAAGTAACTACTGAAAGCTCCAACCTGAATATCCGTAAAGGCCCGGGTACCGACCAGCCCATAGTAGGCAAAGCGGCACATGGTGAAGTTATTACCCTGGTAAGCCAGAGCAACGAACAATGGTGGCTCGTGCGCACCGATGATGGTGAGGAAGGGTACGCCTACCGCCAGTACCTTACGCCGGAAGCCTAACACACTTTGTATAATAATTTAACATCCTTTGAAATCAAAGGATGTTTTTTTTTGGGTAGATTCACAGACCTTTGCCTACTAAATTGTACCATGAAACAACTACGCTTTTTTATAATTACCCTGTTATTGCAGTTAGCATTGCTCACCGCAGGTGCCCAAACGAACACGGAATTAAACGCCGATGCCTTTGAAAAAAATATCCTGCAACGAGACAGTGTACAATTGCTGGATGTGAGAACCGCGGGAGAGTTTAAGCAAGGGCATTTAAAAGATGCATTATTGGCCGATTGGAAGGATGAAAAAGAATTTTACCGCCGGATTGGCTTTATTGATAAAGAAAAGCCGGTGTATATTTATTGCCTGGGCGGTGGACGAAGTGCCGCTGCTGCGGCCAAAATGCGCGGTATGGGCTTTCAGCAAGTGATAGAATTGAAGGGCGGCATCAACGCCTGGAAAGCGGCAGGTAAAAACGTAGCCAACAAAATGGCCGTACCTCAAATGAGTATTGATGACCTGGATGCGCAATTATCAGGCAATAAAACAGTGTTGGTGGATGTAGGTGCCGAATGGTGCCCGCCCTGCAAAGTGATGGAGCCGGTACTTCAACAACTGGCTGCCCATCATCCCAAAAAATTTACCCTGGTAAAAGTAGATGGCGGAAGGGATGAGGCTATTTTGAAAAAATACAATATCACTACCCTGCCGGTATTTATGTTATTTAAAAAAGGGCAACTGGTATGGCGCAAGGAAGGAATTGTTGCTGAAGAAGAAATCGCCCGCCTCCTCTATTGACATTACTGCTGATCAGCACCCTTAATAAAATCGCTCACCAGGTAGCTGACCAGTTTTCCGGTAAGTTCGCTTTTTCGGCCATCTGACAACTGGTTTGCCCCTTCGCAAATATGGAGGTAGGCGGCTTTGGCATCCTGGGCCACAAAGGTTACAAACTGCCGCGCCTGCAAGGTGGTTAAACCAGCGGGGCTGGCCGCACTGGTTAGCATATTCTCTATACAATCCAGGTCGAGTTCCACCCCGGTAAAAGTGTCTTCAGTAAAACCAGTAGCATGGGCTACTGATTGTATAAAGGTTTTTCGTTCATGTAAAAATATTTCTTCGTAGCTGATATAATCCACAAAGGGGTCGTTGTGAATATCCATCAGCACATTTTGTGAAATATAATTTTCATGGATGCCTACAATGGCATATTTACCGAGGTAGCCGTCTTCGGAAGCATAGCGAAAACCATTGCCACTGTGCCGGCCTTCAGTGGTACGGAAATCAGCATGCGCATCCAGGTTGATCACATTAATTTGTGCCAGCGGTATCATGGCCGCTTTATACAGCCCCTTTGCTACACCCTTTATTATCGGGTAGGCGTTGTTGTGACCACCGCCAATTACAATGGGTATTTTACGAAACGCAGCCACTACTTTTATTAAATTTTCTACTTCCTCATCAATAATACTCACTGCGCGGCGATAGGCATCAATCAACTCCTCCTGCCCGTAGGCATTGTTTTCCACCAGGTATTTGATATCGCCAAAGTCGAAATGCCCCAACAGCAATACTTCCTCACCGGTAAAATAATCATTGCTCTGGATATTTAAGAACGAGGTAAGAAAAGGCAGCCACACTGTATCCGCGCCACCAGTGCCATAATTGGCCCTTACGCCAATATCTTCCGGGATACCAATCACTACATATTTCGCTTTTGACAATTGCACCATCTCCACCCAGTCGGCACCATTGCCCGTACCATTCACGCGTTCGCCCAGTTTGGTTTCAAACCGCCTTACCTGTGTTACAGAAAGTAAGTCTTCCCGGGAATAAAACTTAAAATGCTTCATAGGGGGAAGGTAATGAAAATCTGCCTTAATTAAAATGAACGATGTAGGATACCTGCCCGCAGGAGGAACGACGGTGCCCTTCCGGAAAAATAAAAAAAGCCCCTCGCAAAAGGGGCAGTTGTTGGATAGGATGGATTGGACTACCAGTTGCCTTTTCTACCTCGACCGTTGTTGCGGTTACCATTTTGATGGAAGTTGTTTCGCCGGTCGTTGAACCTTGCCCTGACGTTCCTAACCTCAGCATTGCGCTGCATTTCGAACGAATATATGGCGTGATCTTTCTTGGTGCGGCTCATAAATCGCCTGTCCCTTACAGATTCAATCTTGCGATAATAATCGCGGTTGATGGCCGAAATTTGAATGTCTTTTTCTCTTGCAGTGAAATAATAAGTGCCCCGGTCGTAGCCACCCCTGGTATTATTCACCACCACATCGCGGTTATTGCCATAGCCATCATTGCGTGACTGGCCGGGTTGGGCAAAGGCTGCAGCGCTCATTAATATGGCTGTTGCCAGGAAGGTAAAAGTTGTTTTCATTTTTGTAAGTTTAATTGTTACGATTGGGTATAAGAGGGAAAAATAGTCGGCCCGTTTACAAACAATTTGTTAATAGCAACAAAGTTTTAAAACTTCGTTTAACCGTAACAGTTACACAAGCCTGTTTTAGTGGATAGCCGGTTACTGTACCTGCCAACCAAACTGGAGGGGTAATAGTTTTGGGAAACAACATCGATGGCGGAACGCTGAAAAATGGACTGGGTGGAATGTGTCGATAATTATGTAGGGTGGATATAAGGATACCCTACGCATGCTGAAGCCAGTAAACGGTTGGCGCGGCGGTAGTGCAATTGCCTACGGCCTAATTGGAATCAAATCTTAATTGATTATACCCGCGGTTTACACAGAAATTACTTTGATGGTTGCGATGTACCAGGTAGACACCCACCCAGAACCATTCCCTGGCTGTTCTATTTTACCTGTTTAAAAAAATTAAAAATGGTTACTGATCATTGGGGCCAATAAGGTCCCACAGGTTACCATAGAGGTCTGAAAAAACGGCCACCGTTCCATAGGCTTCCACCGCGGGTGGCCTCACAAAACAAACCTGGTTGGCGGTGTACTTTTTATAGTCGCGCCAAAAATCATCCGTGTGCAAAAAGAGGAATACCCTTCCGCCAGACTGGTTGCCGATGCATCGCTCCTGTTCGGCACCTACGGCCCTGGCCAATAATAAGCAACAACCGGGTGACCCGGGCGGTGCAATTTTCACCCAGCGTTTATGTTCACCAAGCGGTGTATCTTCCAGGAGGGTGAATCCCAGTTGCTGAGTATAAAAAAGGATAGCTTCGTCGTAGTCTTTTACCAATATGGATACCTGGGCAAGGAACTGTTGCATGCCGATGTTATTAAATGTAATTAAATAAACTGGCCCTCCAGCATTACCTTATCTACCAGGTTGGTGCCGAAGTAATAAGGCAGGTAAGCAAGGGAAAGGATAGGCTTTGTAAAAATGAGGTTGGCTTTTTTCCCGACGGTGATGCTACCCAATTGCCCGCCGCAACCCATCGCATAAGCGCCATTGATAGTAGCCGCGTTGATGGCTTCTTCGGGCAGCATCCGCAACTGGATACAACTCATGGCCACCACCAGGTTCATATTTCCAGAAGGTGATGAGCCCGGGTTAAAATCGGAGGCCAGTGAAATGGCACATCCGGCATCCATCAATTGCCGGGCAGGTGGAAACGCCATGCGTAAGAAGAATGCCGCCGTGGGCAACAGGGTGCAAATGCCTTTCCAGGAAGGGTCGGCCAATGCCTGTATATCTGCCGCAGTAAGCGTTTCCAGGTGATCAAGCGACAGGGCCGCTACGTTTTTTCCAACATCGATGGCTCCCATACTGCTTAATTGGTTTACATGAAGCTTGGGTTGCAAGCCGAAGGCTAACCCCGCCTCGCATACCTGTGCTGTTTCTTCGGGTGAAAAAAAGCCCTGTTCGCAAAACACATCGATGTAATCTGCCAGTTTTTCGGCAGCAATCACGGGGAGCATTTCATCAATCAACAGTTGAATGTACCCCTGGTGGTTATCCCTGAATTCGACGGGGTAAGCATGCGCACCCAAAAAGGTAGCACGGATGGTAAGGGGGGAATGTTGTTGCAGCCGCTTAATTACCCGCAGCATTTTTAATTCGCTGGCTACCGATAACCCATAACCGCTTTTTATTTCAATGGTACCGGTGCCTAGTTTGGCCACCTCCTGCAACCGATGCCAGGCGGCATCGAAAAGAGTGGCTTCGCTGGTATCGGCGAGCAAAGCGGCAGAATGCAATATGCCTCCTCCTCTTGCAGCGATTTCAGCATAGCTGAGCCCCTTTATTTTATCTACAAATTCAGCTTCCCTCGAACCGGCAAATACAAGGTGGGTATGACTATCGCACCAGCAGGGCAACACAAAGGCACCGGTAGCATCGTACACCGTGGCAGGCAAATGAGGTACCTGTGTTTCCAACTCATACATTGGCCCGTAGGCAGCGATGATCCCGTCTTCCACCAACAAAAAGGCATTGTCAATGCAAAGCACACGGGCAAGGTCGCTACCCCTAAGTACCTGGCTTTGTTCAGTGATGCCTGCCAGTTGGCCGATGTTGATGATAAGGGTTGTCATAATACCTGGCAATAATTAAGTAATGGAATTGCATCTTCATTAATAGGCACTGCATTTTATCAAAGTTGTTCAAATACCTGGTGGCCAAACTGTTCCAGTCCCGGATCACGGGCACCCATCAGCAACAATACATCGCCTTCCTGCAGGCGCGGCCGAACTGCTGCTACCAGGTTATTCCTGTCTTCTACGAAAAAGGCATTGCTGCCCAATCGTACCAAATCATTGATGAGGTCATTGGCGGAGATGTCTTTCACCGCGGTGCCTCCTGCGTAAAAGATTTCGCTCATCCATATTTCATCGGTTGGCCGCAACACCGCAGCGATTTCCTTCACAAAATCATTTCTTAAAAAACGGGTAGGCCCGTAGCCATGGGGTTGAAACCAGGCAACTACCCTGGGGGAGATATATTGACAAGCAGCAATTGAAGCCGCACACTTGGCAGGGTTATGGGCATAATCATCCACTACCCACACTTTATTTTTTTGCCCTAACACCTGGTGGCGACGGTAGATACCTTCATAGTTTTTTAAGGCAGCTGCGCAATCTTCCAGGGAAACCCCCAGTTGATTGGCCATTGCACTGGCAGCTACCGCGTTTTCCATATTGTGTTTACCAATTGTGTTTAATTGAAAAGCAGTGCCATTGAGGGTAAAATGAATGGTAAATCCCGACTGGCTGAAATTACCCGCCTGGTACCCCGCCTCTTCATTTTGGGAGGTACTAAAATCCTGGCGGCGGTTAACCGACAATTGCCTGGAGAGCTGATTGGACTGGTTGGTAACAAAAAGGCGGGTCGTATTATTTTTGAACTGGCCAAAAATCGCCATCAGTTCATCAATTTCCTGGTGATCTTTATCAATGTTTAGTAACAAACCAGCGGCAGGCTGGTACTCAATGATGGAGCCATCGCTTTCGTCTGCCTCAATCACCAGCCATTCTCCCCGTCCAACACTAGCATTGCCTATTTTTCCCTGCCGGATGATACTCACCAAACCCGCACCACTGATGATGCTTGGTTGGAGACCGGCATACGAGAGTATATCAAATAGCATGGCGCAGGTAGTGCTTTTGCCGGAAGTGCCTCCCACAGCGATGGTTTGTTTGCTTTGGGTGATCAGGGCGAGCAGCCCGGAGCGCTTGATGACGGGAATGCCCAATTGCGTTGCTTTTTGCACCTCATATACCGTATCCTCCACGGCGGTAGATACTACCACCAGCTGGGTGGTTGCATTAATACCTCCGCCATCCTGCAAAAAACAACGGATACCCGCAGCCTCCAGTTTTTCCCTGGTTTCGTTAAAGATGCCGGGAGTGAAAAAACGATCGCTGCCGGAAACATTTTTACCGATGCCCGAAAGGTACTGGGCGATGGCACTCATACCGGTACCGGCTATTCCTATAAAAAAAACATTGGTAAAATCTTTTACTGAGGTGATCATACAATTGTTTTAAGTAATAGAGGTATTATGGTGCAGGGTTCTATAAGCGAGCAACAGGCTGATTGCCATCAATATACCGCCGAGCAAAAAAGCGGCCCCCGCAAAATGTACGGGTGCGGAAGGCTTTGTAAAATAAGCAAACAAACTCGTCATGAGTACAGGCCCGATAATATTTGTTAAACTCATGATACTGGTTAAGCCACCCTGTAATTCGCCCTGTTCATTGGGAGGTACCTGTCCCGATATAATTGACTGAAGGGCCGGACCGCCGATACCACCAAGGCAATAAGGAACCAAAAATACAAACATCATCCAGCTTTCGGTCGCAAAGGCAAACAGGAATAAGCCAACCGTATATAAGGCCAGGCCAACGTATACGCTTCGTTTATTACCGATGTAAGGGTTCACTATCCTGATTAAACCGCCCTGCACCAAACCTACCAGCAAACCTACCACGCCAAGGGAAAGTCCGATCATTTTGGCACTCCAGTTGAATTGCTTAATGGTAAAAAACGACCAGGTACTTTGCACCGAATTCGCAGCCAGGTAAATCAGGAAAAAGGAAACTACGAGGCCGCTTACTGCCGGGTATTTTCTTAAATGTTGCAGGGTGCCAAGCGGGTTAGCCCGTTTCCAGTTAAAAGCACGCCTGTTTTCTATTGCTAACGATTCCGGTAAAACGAAGTAACCATAGGCACAGTTTAACAGGCTTAACACAGCAGCAACAATAAAGGGTACCCGCACGCCAAATTCTCCCAGGAAACCACCCACTACGGGGCCAAGTATAAAGCCTACGCCAAAGGCAGCGCCCACCATCCCAAAATTTTGTGCCCTGTTTTGCGGGGTACTAATGTCGGCAATATAAGCTGTTGCCGTTGTAAAGCTGGCGCCACCCAGCCCGGCGATGATCCTGCCAACAAACAACCAACCGATGGTAGGTGCCAGGGCTAAAAAAATATAATCGATTCCCAGGCCCAGCAACGACAGCAGCAGAACGGGCCTTCGTCCGTACCGATCGCTGAGATTACCCAATAAAGGAGCAAACAGAAATTGCATGGTGGCATAGGCAAATGCCAACCAGCCGCTATAGCGGGATGCGTCGCTGATATTACCCTGGATCAGCTCTTCAATTAGCCCGGGTACAACCGGGATAATTAAGCCAATTCCCGTAACATCGATTAAAAGGGTGATAAAAATAAAGCTGATCGCTGCAGATCGTTTGGTTGCCATAGCCGGCAAAGATAACCAGCAAGCGCAACGGGCAAAAAATTGGGGCAGTTTTTATTTTTATGGATGGGGGCAACCATCACCTATTACCGGGAGCATCCTTTTGGATGTAATGGGCGCAACTGGTAACAATGCATTTCGGCAAGTGTGTGCTTAACCTTGTAAATTCAAATAAAACAACATGGCAGCGTTGGTTTGGGGCAGAATTCTTTCTAAAATGCATTTCACCAATTTTGTCATCACATTCTTATCAGCATATCCGCCGTGCAGAAGTATTCCAAAATCCACACCTGCGGCAGTGCAAATCGTTGTTGGAAGTGGCGATGCCTTGCGTAGGAACAAGAAAAGGGTTCACCA
>JBBQOJ010000065.1:0-8679 GCA_038330815.1 Chitinophagales bacterium
TGTTTGGCAATGCCAAAGTCCAGCATTTTTACTGTTCCATCTGGCTGAATTTTAAAGTTGGAAGGTTTAATGTCACGATGAATGATATTTTTTTTATGGAGGTACACCAGGGTAGTCACCACCTGGCGAACAATTTCTTCAATTGTTTCATTGGGCAACTTTCTTTTTCTATGCAATAGCATGTCAAGGGTTTCGCCTTCTACATATTCCATCACAATACAGTGACGGTTGGCGGTTAACACGTACTCATATAAATGCGCAATATTAGGATGATTGATACTTGACTGGATATAGGCTTCGTTCTTAAACCGGTCGGCCTGCGAAGCCTGGTAAAGTATTTTCACCGCCGCGTACCGGTTGAGGGAATGATTATACGCTTTGTATACCTCCCCCATACCGCCGGTACCGATACGTTCCGCCAGCCGGTAACCGGCTACCTCAATCACTTCTTCAGAAACAGATGCCATATAGTGTTAATATCGTTGTTGACTTTTTTTATACCGAGCCGTAATAGGAGCACTGGTAAACTTCCTGCTAAAAACAGACTGCCATGAACAAACCCGCACCCCCTGCATTACCAGGTGGGCAGCGGGTTTAGGCCAGGTAATGTTGCATGGCATGCAGCAGCAATTGTTTTTATCCGCCTGCTTTCACCAGCCGTTGCCTAGTTGGAAATTTTTCTTCTACCCATCAATTCAAGGCCATATTTAATAGGAATAGCAAATGAAATCTGGGTACCCCTTGCATCAGATTTACCTGCATAATAAACCCCAATCACTTTTCCCTCGTCATCAAACATTGGACCGCCACTGTTACCACCGCCGGTTGCATTGATGGTTAACTGGTAACTGTCACCAAAAGAGCTATACGTGAGATTTTTGTCGGAAGAGGCAGGTATGATCCTGCCGATATTGCCCGTAGTTACGGTAGGCGTTGGAACACTGCTGTATTGGCTGTTGGGTTTAAAGGGATCATTGGAACGGCGCACTACGTACTGCTCAGGTGCTACCCCTGGGTAGCCCATTACGGTAACGGTTTGGCCCTGGCTAACTTTTTCGTATTCATCTTTCATTTCTACCTTCGTCAATGATTCAGGAAGTTCTACCTTGATCATGGCTACATCGTGGTTGTCGGAGGGGGTTTGTGATTGTACCGGCCGGCGAAGGGAGGTATTGGCGAATATAACATTCATATAAGAGTTTCGTCCGCGTACGGTGCCCTCCCCAATCCGCTGTCCGCCCAT
Source organism: Chitinophagales bacterium (assembly GCA_038330815.1). GTDB lineage: Bacteria > Bacteroidota > Bacteroidia > Chitinophagales > Chitinophagaceae > Ferruginibacter. The sequence goes on from JBBQOJ010000065.1 coordinate 1,244, forward strand.
CATGGTAGCTTCTGAGGGAACCCAGCCAAATACATCCTGGGGCATTACCTGCACATCGGGTGAAATGGTGGCCTTACCTCCAACAAACTGCACCAGGGCGCCTGGGAATGCGTATTCAGCAAAACCGTAACGGGTATTCCAGTTGGTGGCTACGTGCCGGTTTGTTAATATAAAACCATCTTCAGATACTACAAAACCCGACCCGGTTGCCCCGGAGAAGCCAATGGGTGCACCAAAGGCGATGTTTTTTTTGACGTCGATGTAGGGTTCAATCTGACCGTTACTATTTTGAATATACAGCGCCGTATACCTGTTTTGACCATCGGTTCCTTTAATAATCTTATACTCATGCCATAACTCATCACTGGTATTGGCATCAAATAATTGCCAGCCAAATTCTATCTGTACCACTTTGTCAATATTTTCCCGGGCAATCATTTCAGGGGTACGTTTATTTTTATTAGTAGAATCCTGGATGATATTATTAACGATATTGGGGCCAGCCGCTTTAGGGAATATTTTGTCCTTAAAGGCAAAGCCCAGCACAGAGGCAACAACTACCAGCAGTAATAGTACGAGGGCCATTTTATTGGTAGATTTTTTTCGTTCACTTACCAGCATTCTTTCCACGGTTTGCTTACCGAGTCCGGTTTTAACCGGTTCCCCCAGGGATACGTTGCTTTCCGGTGCCAGGGTGGAAATAGTAGTAGCTTTTATGGAAGTAGGAATATCAATCACGCGGGTGGCCTGCATCAGGTCGATGGGCCTTGGGTACACATCAAACGTAAACACGGGGCCATTTAAACCCAATTGTACCTCATCGCCCGGTACCAGCGGTATCGATTCTTTTACCCGTTGCTTATTTACAAATATGCCATTGCGGCTGTTATTGTCCACTATTTTAAAGGAAGGTGGGGTGGCGCTTTCCTGTTTAATCTTTCCGTGTTCCCTGCTAACAATGGTTTCCTCACCTGGGTCAAATTGGATATCACTTCCAGCAGCCCGGCCAATGGAGAGTTCCCGTTTACTAAAATCAAATTCTTCTACCTGGTTAGCTTTTGTGCCGGATAAATGCCGGATCACATAACGCTCAATGATGCTCATAATGTTGGGTTTAGTTATTGATGAGAAATAGTGGTAACAGGGAGCTAACAGCGCAACAAGACTATGTGCGTGATTTACAGGTATTGGAAATGTGTAATGGTATGACCGCTGTTAATTGCTAAATACCGATATGCCTTCTGCGCGACCATGCATGGTTAGAAGGCCCTTTCGCGTCCTTTATCGCACCCTTGAAATAATAAGTGTACCCTTGATCGGCTTTAAAAGTAAGTATAATGATGATAATATGAAATATTTTTCCCGAATTTTTTGGATTATGAAAAAATGTCAGGTGACAGTGCAGGTGCAACCAGCGGTGGCAGCAGTGTTACAAGGGAATATTGCCATGTTTCTTTTTTGGCAAAACCGCCACCTTGTTTTCGAGCATGGCAAAGGCTTTAATTAATTTGGTGCGGGTGTCGCCAGGGTGGATTACCTCGTCAATGAACCCCCTTTCGGCAGCCAGGTAAGGGGTGGCAAATTTTGCCGCATAAGCAGCTTCCTTTTCCGCCAGCTTCGCTACGGGATCGGCTGCAGCAGCGATTTCTTTCTTAAAAATAATTTCGCTGGCTCCCTTTGCTCCCATTACCGCTATTGCTGCAGCGGGCCAGGCGTAGTTGATGTCCGCGCCAATATGCTTACTATTCATTACATCGTACGCACCACCATAGGCCTTCCTGGTAATTACCGTAATTCGAGGAACAGTGGCTTCACTAAGGGCATACAACAATTTGGCACCGTTGGTGATAATGCCGTGCCATTCCTGGTCGGTGCCAGGCAAAAAGCCAGGTACATCTACCAATACCAGTAAAGGGATATTGAAGCAATCGCAAAAACGGGTAAACCTTGCCGCCTTCCTGGACGCTTCAATATCCAGTACGCCGGCCAGTACCATGGGCTGGTTGGCAACAATGCCAATACTACGGCCGGCGAGGCGGGCAAAACCAACTACGATGTTACCCGCATAGTCGGGATGGATTTCAAAAAAACTTTCCCCGTCACAAATACCATTTATCACCTCCCGCATATCGTAGGGTTGCTGGGCATTGGCGGGGATCACGGTATTTAACAGCTCCCTTGTCTCATCACTGGGTGTATAGGGATATGAAGGCGCCGGGTCTTCGCAATTTTGGGGCAAATAGCCCAACAGTTGTTTAACCATAGTAAGGCATTCCATATCATTGGGGGCAGTTAAATGGGTAACGCCCGATTTGACGGCATGGGTTGCAGCCCCACCCAGCTCTTCTGCCGTGACGGATTCGTTGGTAACTGTTTTTACCACGTTGGGCCCGGTTACAAACATGTAACTGGTATGTTCTACCATCAGGGTAAAATCGGTAATGGCCGGGGAATAAACGGCTCCACCGGCGCAGGGCCCCATGATAGCAGAGATTTGAGGAATCACCCCGGAAGCCATCACATTCCTGTAAAAGATATCTGCATAACCGCCCAACGACCTTACCCCCTCCTGTATCCTGGCGCCACCGGAATCGTTCAGGCCAATCATGGGGGCACCGGTTTTCATGGCCAGGTCCATCACTTTGCAAATTTTCTCTGCATGGGTTTCTGAAAGGGCCCCACCAAAAACGGTAAAGTCCTGCGCAAAAATGTACACCAACCTGCCCGCCACAGTGCCATAGCCGGTGATAACGCCATCTCCATAAAACTGTTGTTCGGCCATCCCAAAATCAATAGTGCGGTGAACAACCAATGCGCCAATCTCTTCAAAAGAGCCGGGGTCCAGCAACAGGCTGATCCGTTCCCGCGCGGTGAGTTTTCCTTTCGCATGTTGCGTAGCTATTTTATCTTCTCCGCCACCCATTGCACTTTTTGCCAGTTTTTCGTTTAGTATGTCCGCTTTGGATTTCATGCCATCAATTTTTTTGTCTGTGTTTCCAATTGGTGGGGGTAGATGATGCACCCCGTATTTTTTGCAGGCAGCCCTTCCATTGTTTTAACGCAATGAGTGCTGCCAGCAGGGCATCGGCGCTTTGTTGTTCCTTGAATTTTGCAGCGGAAAAATGATCCTTCACAAAATGAGTAGTTATATCTCCGGCAATAAAGGCCGGGTGATTCATCACAAATTTGCCAAAGGGCAGGGTGGTGGAAGGGCCTTCCACAATAAAATTATCAATGGCGGTTTTCATCCGTTGTATTGCGGTGGCCCTGTCCTTGCCATGGGCTACCAATTTGGCAATCAGGGGGTCGTAATAGATGGGAATTGTCATACCTTTTTGATAGCCGTCATCAATCCGGATGCCCGGTCCGGTAGGCTTTTGATAGGTGGACAGTGTTCCGATGGAAGGAAGAAAATCATTGAGGGGATCCTCCGCATATACCCTTAATTCTATCGCATGGCCATTGATGCTGATGTCCTGCTGTGTAAAACCAAGCGGTTCACCCCTGGCAATCCTTACCTGGGCGGCAACAAGGTCGATGCCGGTAATCATCTCTGTAACCGGATGCTCTACCTGCAAGCGGGTGTTCATTTCAAGAAAATAGAAATTCATTTCGCCATCCATTAAAAATTCCACCGTGCCGGTACTTACATAGTTGCAGGATTTAGCAACCATCACGGCCGCTTCGCCCATTTGCTGCCGAAGGGCCGGTGTAAGGAAGGTAGAGGGCGACTCCTCTACCACTTTTTGATGGCGGCGCTGGATGCTGCATTCGCGTTCAAACAGGTGCACCACATTGCCATGCTGATCTGCCAGTACCTGCACCTCAATATGACGAGGGGAAGCTACATATTTTTCAATAAATACGGCGCCATCGCCAAAGGCTGCCGTGGCTTCACTGGTGGCCCGCTGTAGTTGCTCCTCAAATTCCGCTTCAGCGTTTACTACCCGCATCCCTTTTCCACCACCGCCGGCAGAGGCTTTTATTAATATGGGGTAGCCAATGGCTGCAGCAATCTTTTTAGCCCCGGGAATATCGTCAATCGCTTTTTCGATCCCGGGGATCATGGGGATGCCATATTTGGCCACACATTCTTTAGCAGCCAGTTTGGATCCCATGATGCGCATTGCTGCTGCACCCGGACCAATAAATACCATACCCGCATCGGTTACCGCCTGGGCAAAACCGGCATGCTCACTCAAAAATCCGTAACCGGGATGGATTCCCTCCACCTTCAACCCTATGGCCAGTTCAATAATTTTTTCCCCATCCAGGTACGATTCAGCAGAAGGGCCGCCGCCAATACACACGGCTTCATCGGCAAATAGTACGTGGGGGGCAGTGCGGTCGGGCTCCGAAAAAACGGCCACGGTACGGATCCCCATTTCGCGAAGGGTATGCATAATGCGCAGTGCAATTTCACCCCGGTTGGCAACTAGTATTTTTTGCATGGCAAATGGTTGTGTTTGCATTTAACAGGTGAAAAATCTCCCGCGGAAAAGCAATTGCTGTTAAGCCGCCGGACTGGAAATTATTTAATTCGCTGCTGCAGGAATGGCACCCATCCACGTCAACTACCGATTAGCAGGGAGTTTTGCAGCATTTGGCCTGGCAATGATGCATAACAGAAAAGGCAGTGATGCTAACTATGCGGGTGGTGGACTTAATTCAATTAATACCTGCCCTTTTTCTACTGCCTGTCCTTTTGCCACCGTTATTTTTTTTATAACGGCGCTGGCGGGTAAAAAGATACTGTTCTCCATTTTCATAGCTTCCAGTACCAGTAATTTATCGCCGCTGTTTACTTCCTGCCCCTCCCTTACTATGATGTCGAGCACCAACCCCGGCATGGGTGCCTTAATATGGGAGAGTTGTTTTTGTGCTGCCATTCCAAATCCCATCAGTTCCAGCCGTTGGTCGAGTTCATTGCGGATGGCCACCTCAAATATTTCTCCGGCAACAGCAATTTTATAGGCTTTGTTTATGGTGTTCTCATGTAATATCGTAGCATTCACCGATCGATGTTGATAAAGGGCATGATAAGAATGCCCGTCGCCGGGTAACAGGTCAATAGCTGCCAGGTCGTTATCATCAAAATAAAAAACATGGTCGTTGGCCGTTACCTTATAAGGCTTTTGCTGATTACACATAATGCAAAGATTGGGTGAAGTAAAACCAGACCTAATATAATCAATTAGTGGAAGAAACCGGATTTGGATAATAGCATCCATTCAAAATTATTATCGTTAATGCCCATCAAGGCTGCTAACACCCGCCGAAGTATTTCCCCAATTACTAAATCGATGTTACCATACATCTATAAACAGGCGTGTTGATGGGGCATTTCAATCTGCCCTTTGTGAATGTGGGTAACGATGATAAAAAAATCCTTTACCAGGGAAGAAGATACGCTGCACTATTTATCCTGGGGTGAATAGCGGATAAATGGGCGGTACCCTCCAGCAGGTAAATGATGGGTTGTGATGACGATTATAATAATTACCATGATGGTTAACAGGTTGCCTGCTTTACATTTTTCGGTTTCACAATAGAAAATGTAATTTTGATTTTCCTGATGTTACATAATATTTCCTCTTTTATAAAGATTAAACCTGCCCTGGCGGTAGGGTTCCTGTTTTCAACTTCCAGCCTGTTATTTGGTACCTGGGTGGCCAGCATACCCGGTATCAAACAACGGTTACACTTTACAGATGGCAGTCTTGGTGTGTCTTTGTTGTTATCGCCACTTGGCGCCATCACCGGCATGTTGCTTTCTACGCGGGTGTTTAGCAAAGTACCGGTTGGTAAGTGGATGGTTACGGGGTACCTGTTGTTGTGTGTGATTATGGTATTGCAAATTAATGCTGTCAACAGGCCCATGTTCTGGCTTTGCCTGTATTTATTTGGGGGCATCAGTTTTTTAAATGGTGTTTCTTCCAATGCCACCGTAAACCTGCTTGAAAAAAAGTACAACCGCCCGCTGATGAGTACCTGCCATGGTATGTATAGCCTGGGTGGTGCCGTAAGTGCCGGACTAGCTGCCGTATTATTTTCTTTGAACCTGCCCTCGGGTTGGCAAATAATAATAGTAGCGGGCGTTATTGCCACCATCCTTTTTTATAACCGGCACCTGCTGTTGACCAACCAGGAGATTATTCATTCCCGCGCTGGCATTAAACTGCCATCACCTGCTATATTGGGCATCTCTTTTATTTGTATGGTAACTTTTATGGCCGAAGGTTGTGTGGCCGACTGGAGCGCCATCTACCTAAAGGAAACCCTGCAATCCCCCAGCTATTTGGTTAGTTTGGGTTATGCAGGATTCTCCATCGCCATGACGATTGGCCGGTTAAATGGCGACCAGTTAATTGGTTCCATTGGCCGGAAAAAAATTGTAATTGCGGGATGTTTATTGTCGGCCACCGGGTTTTTAATGGTTGTAACAGCGCCGGTGGTTGCGCTGGCCATTGCTGGCTATGTATTGATCGGCTTTGGTTCTTCCTGCATTGTGCCGGTATTATTTAGCGCCTCGGCCAACATTCCGGGTGTTAGTACGGTGGAGGGCTTTGCGATGGTAACCACGGGAGGATTGATCGGCTTTCTTACCGGGCCGAGTTTAATCGGTTTTATTTCTGAACATTCCAGTTTGTCGCAAGGATTATCCTTATTGATTATTTTAACCTTAACAGGAGCAGTAGTAGCCTGGCGCAATAAATTTCTGGTGAATGTTGTTCACCCGGTGAAGCAGTAAATGAATGGTGCCAACACCAGGTTTAACCAGTGTAGCAACTGCACTTTGCGGTAATTGGAAGCTGTTAGCACTTTATGCCTGGCAATAGTGCTCAACTGGTGACTATATGGCAGCAAGCCCTCGCCGGTTTTATCTATCGATACTTATTCGAACCACGATGTTGCGGCTTCTTTTAATGCGTTGCAGCATTGTAATGAATTTCCCTGGTTTTGGTGCTGCCAACTGGTAGCTGTCAATAAAGGAAAGCTACTTTTCTCCCAATTTACCAAACTGCGTTTATTCAATACCGGTAGTTTTACCCTAAAATAATTACCCGCTTTTTATTTAGTAATACCACTGCTTTTTTTTACCCGCTAATACATTTAGTACTACACTTGCTGTTTCCATTAGCCACCTGGCAGCGTATGCATAAAAAACCGGAAACAGGCAGATGCTGCTTCCGGAGTTAAAAAATAATACTGCCTGCAGGCAATGCAGGGGCGCGACTTATTTAAGTGTTTTTAACAGGTCTTCGTTCAACTTTACGTAGTCACCGTTTTTTGCGGCGGTAGCCAATTCAAGTGATTTGTTTGCTGCGGCCATAGCGTCTTGTTTTTTGCCCAGTTTTGCCAGGCAATTGGCGCGTTGGTAGTGAATCCAGTAAGCGGATGGGCTTTGTTCGGCGGCTTTGTTAAACCACACCAGG
>JBBQOJ010000066.1:0-8561 GCA_038330815.1 Chitinophagales bacterium
TTTCATGCATTCAGGTATGTGGAAATTACCGGCTGGCCAGGCAAGCCAACCTTACAAGATATTGCAGGGTTGAGGATGAACAGCGATGTGCAGCAGCAGGGAGATTTTGCCTGCTCCAACGAGATGATTAATACACTCCACAATAAAATTCAGTGGACTTTCCTGAGTAATATTTTTAGTGTGCAGTCTGATTGTCCGGGCAGGGAAAAAATGGGCTATGGTGCAGATATTGTTGCCACCGCTGGTGCTTATATCCACAATTACAACATGGCGAATTTTTACCGGAAAACGGTACAGGATTTTGCCAACGACCAGCAGCCCGATGGTGCTTTTACTGAAATTGCGCCTTACACAGGAATTGCCGACCGGGGTTATGGTGGCCAATCCGGACCATTGGGATGGCAACTGGCTTTTAGCTTTGTACAAAAAAAACTCTACGATTATTATGGCGATAAACAAATAATCGAGCAGCAGTACCCGGCTTTTAAAAAGCAACTGGCATTTCTGCAAGCCAATGCCATACAGGGGTTGTACCACTGGGATATTGGCGACCATGAAGCGATTGACCCAAGGGCAGAGGCTTTTTCCGCCGCTTGTTTCTATTATCATCATGCAATATTGGCAACCGAATTTGCCGGCATACTCAGCAAAACAGCTGACTCCCTTCAATATGCAGCATTGGCTAACCGCATACGGACGGCTATTGTTCGTAAATATTTAATACCCAATACCGGCCGTTTTGACAATGCTACACAGGCCGCACAGATTTTTGCCTTATGGTATAATATTTCACCGGAAAAGGAAAAATCGTATGATGTATTGCTAAAAGAATTTGAAAGACATAACTGGCATGTTTCCACCGGCATTTTCAGCACCATGATGCTGTTTGATGTATTACGGGAAAAAGATAAAAATGAACTGGCATACCGCATAGCCAACCAACGGGATTTTCCAGGCTGGGGTTATATGCTGGCCAATGATGCCACCACGCTATGGGAAAGCTGGGAAAAGCCATCATCTTCATCTTACAACCATCCCATGTTTGGTTCTATCGATGAATGGTTTTACAAATCACTGTTAGGGATAAACGCAGCCGCACCAGGGTTTAAAAAAATTATCATCAAACCACAACCGGCCGAACTTACCTGGGCAAAAGGCTCCTATCAAAGTATGTACGGCCTTATTGAAAGTAACTGGACAAGAACGGACAGCAGCTTTAATTTACGGGTAACTATTCCTGTAAATACTACTGCAGAAATTTGGGTGAAGGCAGGTGAGCAGGATGCCATTACTGTAAATGGAAATACTAACCTGGCAGCGGGAGGTATCACTACAGTAAGGCATCAGGATGGATACGCTGTGCTGTCTGCGGGCAGCGGTGGGTACCAGGTTCAGGTCCACCGGTAAAAAATCAATGATTAATTTTTTTTTTAGAAAAAATTTTCTTATGAAATTTAGATGGTTATTGTTGCTGTTTATTTTGGCTAAACTGGGGCATGCTCAGCAAAACCAGCACTGGTTTGCCTTTAAGCCAGGCACCAACGAAACAACCAGTGCCATCAATTTGAGCCAAAGGTTGGATAAGCCTGCTGGCAAGCACGGTTTTTTGCAGAATCGCGGTAAAGATTTTGTATTTGAAGATGGCACCCACATTAAATTCTGGGGGGTAAATATTGCAAGCGAAAACCCTTTTGTAGCGCCGGAAAAATCCCGCAACTGGACCAATTTTATGGCTGGTTATGGTATTAATGCGGTAAGGTTTCACAAGTTTACATGGGAAGCCACCGATGGTATACATTCCACACAACTCACCAATGCAAAATGGAAAAATTTTGATTTTTTCTGCAACGAATTGCGAAATGCCGGCATTTATTATAGCTGGTCGCATATTTATGGCCACCGCCTGTTGCCTGCAGACTCATCGAGGGTACTGGCTTACCGGGAAATAGCAGATACCAAATTCCCATGGTCGCATTTAAATGGCAGCACGGCGGGCATTGTAAATTTTGCAGAAGATTTACAAGCGCTGAATATTGAACTTACGGTTAACATGCTGAATCATGTCAATCCGCTTACCGGTTTGCGTTATGCCGATGACCCGGCGCTCAATTTTATTGAACTGCAAAATGAAGACAATATTTTTTGGAGTGCCATAGAAGAAACTTTAAAACAAACCCCCACGTATAAAAAATTATTGTGCCGGCAGTTTAGCGAATGGCTGAGAAAAAAATATGGTACACAAGAAAAATTACTGACCGCCTGGAAACAGCAAGGGTTGCCAGCAGGAGAAACATTGGAACAAAGCAATATTTACCCGAAACCCAACCACGGTTATTTTAGTTACGAAACAGCGCAGGCGCAAAAAAATGGCATACCTCTTCCCATGCATGTAGCCGACCGGGCCACCTTTTTGTACGAAACCCAACTGCATTTTTACCAGCGTTTTGCTGCTGCTATCCGTGCTACCGGCTACAAAGGTGTAATAGTAGGCAGTTGCTGGCAGGCTGGTTCGGGCATCGCACATTTTTACAACCTATTTGCCGATTACAGTACCGGTGCCATTGACCGGCATAATTATTCCGGCGGCGGCACCGGTCACCAATTAACTACCGGCAACGTAGATAACGAGGCCATGGTATCTATGCCGGGGTCTGGTTTATTAAGCACGGGCTTTCAACAGGTAGCCAACAGGCCTTTCCAGATTTCTGAGTGGATGGCATTGATCCCTAACCAATGGACGGCAGAAAGTTCACCCATAATTGCAGCGTATGGCATGGGCCTGCAGGGTTGGGACGCATCGTATGCTTTTGCCATGGATTATGATCATTTTACACCCACCATACAAAGCCATGGCGTGTACAATGTTACCTCGCCCACACAACTGGCGCTTTATCCTGCACTGGCAGCCATGATTTACCAAAGGGATATTAAAGAGGGCGCAACAATAGTTAACCGGGATGTTAATATAAAAGATCTGCAAAAAGGAAAACTCGCTCTAACGGAAAAAGTAGTTCAGCAATATGATATAAAAACCTTCGAATCGCAGGTGCCTGAACTGGCTTTAGCCATTGGTAAGGTTACGCTTTCATTTAACAAACCAATGGCGACTAAAGATACAGGCTGGGGTAAACACCTTGATACACTTAAAAAGATCATCCATTCTAATACAGGCCAGTTAAGCTGGAATTATGATGGTAAGGGATGCTTTACTATCAACTCACCCGGCACAAAAGGATTGGTGGGTTTTCCTGCTAATACCCCATATCAATTGAATGAGGTAGAGCTTCAAACAAATAATGAATTTGCCGTTGTACTTATTACCAATTTGGATAAGCATAGGGACTTTGGCAACTGTAAAAGGGTATTGGTAACAGTGATGGCGAGGGCAAGAAATACCGGTATGGAATGGAATGAAGACGCTACACAGTTATTGAATGTGGGCACAGCGCCTGTTTTGATTGAACCGGTACAGGTTACCATTCATATTAAAAGAAAGACAAACCAACACCCGGTTGTATATGTACTGGATCATAGCGGCAATCGAACATTAGAAAAAGTACCGGTACGGAATGGAAAAGTTTTTCTTGATGGCAACATGTATAAAACTATTTACTATGAAATTGTTTATCTATAGAATCCTAATCAAATATGATTTGCAAAAGTGAATAATTGTGTATGAGGGTTACAGGTGAAAAACGGGGTGGTTTTGGATGAGTGATTGAAACCCGCATGATTAACTTTATAAGCTTTTTTTTAGGAATATACTTATAATAAATGCGTACTACCTGATAGGATTAAAAGGCAGGAGGGATGTAATAACTCATTTTTTAAAAATAATAGAATAACATGCGTTCTTTTTTAGATAGATTAATAGGTTGCTTTACAGCCTGGCTCCTGTTGGCATCTTCTCCCGTTGGGGCAAGGGAATATTTTGTGGGTTTAAATGGAAATAATCTTCAACCGGGGAGCAGGGAGTTACCGTTCATTAATATTAACAAAGCATCGGAAAGCGCCCTGCCTGGCGATACCATAACCATTTTGGGTGGGGTGTACAAGCTTACCCAACCCTTTCGTCCTGTTCGATCCGGCGCTGCAAGCCATTGGATTTTATACCGGGCTTACCCCGGCCATACGGTAATTTTTGATGGAAGTTTGATTAAAAAGGTTGCCTATAAAAACGATTCTATCAATTTTAGCAGGGTTACCGAGGGGGTTTTTCAAATTGAAAAACTTAGCTACCTGCGTTTTGAAAATATTGAAGTTCACAATTCGGATGCCGCCGGATTTATCATCAGGGGGCCACTCTGCAAAAAGATTGAGTTGGTTGGATGTAAATCAAATCGTTCCCACAATTCAGGAATTGGTTTGTGGTATTGTGACTCAGTGCTGGTAACCCAATGCGAAATTACAGGGGCCAACGATAATGGGGACAGGTATTACGGGCAAGGACAAAAAAAAAGAAGCGAAGCGCCGCACGAAGCCCTATCCATTTGCGGGGCCCGGTTTTTTGAGGTAAGCTATAATGAAGTCCACGATTGTTTTAAAGAAGGGATTGATTGTAAAGAAGTAAGCAGGCATGGTATTATACATCATAACAACGTGAGGGATTTACCCCGCCAGGCCTACTACGCCGATGCATGGTTTTGGCTGCTGGAGGATGTTGAATTTCACTCAAATACCGCCAGTAATTGTATGTGGGGTTTTGCTGTTAGTGTAGAAGGTAAAGGCGCTAATCTCCGCAATGTACGGTTTCATCATAACCTGGTGTATAATATGAAAGGCGCAGGGGTACTGTTTGGCCTTTGGGGCGGTAATTTGTTGCGGTCGGATATACATATTTACAACAATACTTTTTATCGTTGTGGTTCGCCCAATGTGTTTAGTGGCGGAGTTGGAAGTGTTGATATCTTATCTAAAAATTTTCGGGACGTTTTTATTTACCGCAACATTTGCGACAAAGGATGGGACTATGAAATGGGTTTTTCTTTCCATCCGAATGAAGTAAAAAAGGAATTGGAAGAGAGAAACTTTGTAGCTGTTGAAAATCTCTTTGAAGGAATTAAAAATCGCCCAAGCAGGAAGGGCCAGTTTAACGCAATGGTGTATGAATACCTGCCGCCAAATAATCAATACGGAGCCCCATTGTATAGGAACGAACTAAAATTTGATTTTGTACCAGAACAATTGCCCAAAGTAAAACCTTCGGGGATGAAATTTAAATACGAGCCCTCACCATGGTTTGGGGTATTTAAACCGCTTTAAATTAAGCTAATATGGTAGCCTCCTAAAAAGATTTTGTTTAAAAGGATGCGTTGTAGCCATGTTAGGACCTCCGCCTTTTGTATACGCTACCGCAACCGGGTTGTGTAAAGTATTGTGGTTAAAATAGCTCATTTTACAATAGGTGATAATCACTGGTAAGCAACGATGGTTGAGTAAACCGACCAAGGCGCTAGGGATTATTCTGGTAACAGAAAGGGAGAAAAAATGGCCGAAAAAGAAAATGCCATTTTTATTGACAGTAGAATGTACAAGACCATGTATTACGAAATTGAATTTAAAAAATAACATATGAGACCAGTATTTTTTTGTTTGATTCTTTGCGGTTGCCTTACGGCAAGCTTCTCTTTTTTATCGCCAGATAAGGATGGCATTCATACAACCTGCTTTGTTGATGGCCGGTTTTTATATGCTCCCAATGGCGAAAAAGTAATTTTACGGGGCATCAATAAAATGAATGTAGTAACTGACCCAACAGGTGAAAAATCATTTCCGGAAATTGCAAAAACCGGGGCTAACTGTGTACGCATTATGTGGATGAAATGGGGTGGGGGAGGTAAACAACTGGATACTATAATTGGCAACTGTATAAAAAATAATATGCTTCCTATTATTGAATTGCACGATGCTACGGGGCAATGGAATAAGCTGGATGAATGCGTGGATTTTTGGTTGCAAAAAGATGTGGTAGCCGTAATAAAAAAATACCAAAAATACCTTTTGCTTAATATTGCCAACGAAGCAGGAACTGAAACGGTATCGCAACAAAACTTTGCTACCACTTACAGCAGGCTGATAAAAAAAATGCGTGGTGCAGGCATTCACATTCCCTTAATTATTGATGCTGCCAATTGGGGCCGGAATGAAAGTTACCTGCTCATCAATGGCAAAGCAATAGTAGCCGCCGACCCTGACCACAATGTAATTTTCGCCTGGCATATCTGGGATAGCGGGATCACCGAAAATCGAATCAGTACTGCGATTGACCAATCCATTCAACTTAACATAAACCTGCTGGTAGCAGAGTTTGCACCCATGGCAGTAAAATGTAAATGCTGCATCCCCTACAAATTTATCATGCAATATTGCCAGCAAAAAAGTATTGGCTGGCTGCCCTGGAGCTGGGGCGTAGGCAATGCAGATTGCCCTGCAATGGATATGACCAAAACTGAAAAGTTTGAATCTCTATTTGATTGGGGACTGGAAGTAGCCGTTACTGATAAATACAGCATAAAAAATACGTCGGTGAGGCCGGGGATATTTAGAAAATAATTTTAATCATCGAACTATTTTCCGCCCAACGTCATACCACCCGGTCCTGCGCCATCTGTTGAAATATAAACCAGTTTACTTTCGTGGGGATTAAGGGTAATACTGATAGTCGTTTGTGTTCCAATAAGGGCACCGCCTTTCTCATCCCAATTATAGAAGGTGCCGCTGTTTGAGTCTATCATGGTATTAAGTGGATAAGTACCGGTGATAGTTTTCTCCTGGCTGTTGGTGAAAAGTACGGCATAAGTTTTTTTTGAAACATACTTTTTTACCATTACTTCCAATGATTCTTCCTTTTCAAGAAATGGAAAAGTAGCCGTGATTTTTTCATTACCCGGCTCAAGAAATCTGAACAGATCGGTCCGTTCTGATGGTATTTCATGAAAGAGATCGGAGGTGTTTACAATACCACCTAACATGCCCATCCATAGTATCATTGACCGTGCTTCAGCGTTAGTCATGTTGCTGTATTTGCTTCGGAGAATTATGGCATCCGGGTCATTTTGCCACCATACGTTGTTGATATGTTGTGCGCCTTTGGATTCGTTGAACATGCTGGTGCCACCTTCCCACTTTGGTGTAATGTCTGCAGAAATCCGCATTCCGTCGGCATAGCCAAGCATGGGTGCATAGGGCGCAATACAACCGAGCCAAAAAGCATCGGGTCCAATCTCTTGCCGTATCATTTCAAAAAACTCCCGCTGGTATTCATTAGAAGTTTTTCCGGGTGAATATCGTTTTACTTTGTCAGACGGCTCGGCTCCATATAGCATAAAATCAGTTTTAAAAAAACTGATGCCCATTTTTTTGAAAGCCCTGAAAACCTGGTGCATATAATCCATCACCTCCGGGTTACTGGTATCAAAAGTATAAATTTCTTCGTCCATCGCACCCCATAACCGATCTTCTCCATAAAACGACATGTTGATAATTGGCTTGCCATCTTTGTAACGCAAAATCCAATCAGGATGGGCCTGGTATACTTTACTTTTATTGCCCACCATGTATGGCCCAATCCAAATACCGGCCTTATAATTATTGCTGATTATTTCTTTTATCGAAGACTCAATACCGTTTGGAAATTTTTCGCTTGGCTCCAGCCAATCACCTAAATGTGGATGATACCCTGCATCAATCTGTATGCTTTGTACCGGCACTTCTGGTTGAACACTTTTAAAACCTGCCAGATACCCACTAAGCATGCTGGCTGTAAGATGGTAATAGGTGTAATACCAGGAACACCAGTGGTAAGATTGTTTCTTTTCTGATGTAACATTCATGTAAGTTGCAATAGCCTTGGCTTCACTTTGCATGGCCGTAAAAGCAGATTGATTTTGTGTAAAATAAAATGAAGGTAATAATGTTGGGGGCAATCCCTCGGTTGCAATGCAGGCTTCCAGTAGCTTTTTACCACCGTTTCTTTCGGTAGGTATGATATTAACGTAAGAGTTATATTTTGTAAAATCCCTGGTGGCAATAGCTAACGATGCACCTGTGTCTGCTACCAGTCCAGTCAATATGCCACAACTGCTGTAATCCATTTTCCTCACTGGCCAGTCGATAATGCCGCCGTTACCCATTATTTGGTTGGGTGTACGATAAATTTTGCTTACGTTTTTTACTCGGCGTCTCTTAATATAGAAATGAAATATGCAGGCTGGTTATTGTTTTTCACAGCCGGCGTTATTACCAATGAATTTCCCTGGAAACTAAAACTTAATTCAAACAACCCTTCAAGTAAATGGTAGATTATGCTTGCCGTGTTACCTTTTTTGGTGATAGATAATTTTAAGGGCTTCAACATTTTGTTGTCAATGGCGGGGTAACAGTTGGCAAGGGTTACAGCAGTGCCCGTGATATCAAAACTCCCGTCTTGCCGTATTGTGTATGCTGGCTTTTGACCCGCTGCATACGCATTAGAAAGTACTGCAATCAACAGGCAAATTATCCATCTATTGCATTTTATTGTAAAACGCTGACTGTGATTATTGGGTATGTAATTTTTATTT
>JBBQOJ010000067.1:0-8526 GCA_038330815.1 Chitinophagales bacterium
CCTGCGCTCCGGTATTGGTGGCTTTCTTTTGAGTACCATATCCCACCACCACTACTTCATCCATATCCAGGTTCACAGTTACGAGTGAAACATTAATCACCTTTTGCTGACCAACCGTAACTGACTTGGGACTGTGCCCAACAGCGCTGATTAACAACACCGCTTTGGCATCCCGAACACTTAACTGAAAATTACCCGATTCATTGGTGGTGGTACTGTTACCGGTACCTTTTTCATTTATCGTAGCGCTTTGTAACGGTTGATTCTTTTCATCGGTAACCACACCGGTAATTAAAGTTTGGCTTTGTACTTTAAACGAAGCGAACAGGACAAGCAATATTAAGGTGAAACACCTGGAGAAAGTTAGTTTTGGATTCATACAATCGTTTTAGTTAGTTCATTATTATTGAATAATAAATCAATAATATTGTAAATAGACAAATTTTCTACGTTTCTACCAATTTTTTTTATACTTTTTTTTATTTTTTTTGGATAAAGGTTGATTGATAAACTATTACCGCATATAAGTTACCAGGGAGACAGGAAGCTGGCAGCACCGAAGGGCCTGCTCAACCTGTTTAGCCACCGGGTTTAAGAAAATCATTACACTGTTCAGGCAGCACTGCCTGAAAACCCTTTGCAATATTACCTCCCCCATAAATAGATTTGTTATGCAATTATAATAAGCCCGGTTTTATCTCACTAACGGCAAGCACTAATCGATAAAAGACGTATCCCATGTAATACTTGCTGGTATTACTTTTCACTCATCCCGCCGCTGGTAAATATTGTTTACCTGCTTTTGCAGGGCATGCTATCCTGTTCAAACATTCGTCATTGCAGTCACACCCTGCTAACAGTATAATGTTAGCTTAACTGGCCTCCAAACAATCCAGCTTAATGAGTAACGCGTGATCAATGGTCTTGTTGTAGCTTTTACATTTGTTCAAGTGCCGTTATGAGTTTTCTACAACCCGGTTTAAAAGCGAAAATGGCTCCATGGTGCATAATCATTTTAGTTGTGTTCTTTGTCAACCGACCGAAGTGCTTCAGGCCAAACCGCCGACCATCCCTAAGCTATTTTTATATTCTATCCCTTTAACTACAGCCTTCTTCTGTGAGTGAATAATACACCCCTTTGGATAGTTAACACGGCGATGGAATGGTATGTTCGTAAAGTCCGGTTTGTACCGATCGGCATATCGACCGTTAGAGTACGTTAGCTGATACCAAGCTGCTGGTTAAGCAATAATCGGTCCCAGTAAATCCTCGCCTTTTTAATTCGCTTTTTGTCATTGTACACCAGGCGGATTGCACCAGGTATCACAAATGTTTTGCCGGTGGGTTGCACAATAGTGCCGGAAGCAGCGTCATACACCGGATTAACCATAGTGCCGATCACTGTTTCCCAGGAGGCTACTTCATTGCCCTGTATTATAAAACCTTCATTTTTAAACTGTAGCCTTGGATAGGTTTCAAACAGCATGGTGAAGTACCGCCTGACTTTGTCCTTTTTCAGGGGTATAGCATGTTCGGGCTGGTGAACCACTGCATCGCTTGACAGTAGCTTAAGAATCCGGTCAATATCATGTGAATTACATGCATCCAGCCAATTTTTCAGTTCCTTCTCTGTAATCATACCTTATTATTTTTAAAATTTTAGCAAGAGAAAATTTAAAAATGAAAACGAGCAAACGATCCGAAGTCAAAAACACCGTTGAATAAAAAATCCCGAATCGTAAAAGTGGAGTGATAAGTGCAGTTTAAGTAAGTACTTCCAGGCAGCATGGCAATAGTCATTTTCGATGCTAAATTATAGCTAATTGCTACCTGGCGCTGGGGGGTAGTTAGCTATAAAAGGGGGGTAAAATGGTAAAATTCATCTAAAAAGGCTGTATTTATTGGTTATTGCCATTACAGGTAAGCGAAATCCGCTAAGATAGCAGAAGCAAAAAAAAATTGTTTGCTAAAGGGACGCTTTTTTGTTAGTGGGAGATGTTGGAATAGCCGACACATTTGCCCGCCTGTTACTGTAGCAAAGCGAGTCAGCACATGGTGACAATTTTAAACAAAGTGCCGGGATAATCACCCACTTTTACTTGAGCAGGAGCCGATACTTAGGTTGTTTTTCTTTCAACATTAAATCGATAACTGGTGTTACCCAACACCTTTCGGTATTTTTTAATATAATCGGAAGGATTAACCCCGAAAAGATTAAAAAATTGCTGGCGAAAATACTTAAGGTCATTAATACCCACCTGGAAGGCTACTTCATTTACATTGGCCGGTGTATTAATTAATAACTCGGCGGCTTTGCGTAAACGAATAAAACGGATAAAGGAGTTAATCGACTGACCGGAAACGGCTTTTACTCTTTTATACAAATTGGAATGGCTCATCCCGATTTCCGCAGCGAATATTTTTACGTTGAACTCATCATTTCCCAGGTTATTTTCAACAATAGAAATGCATGATTCAATAAAGGCCTTGTCGTCGCCGGATATTTTGAGTGTATTTGGCGCATGGGTAATTTCGTTAAAAAAGTACTGTTGCAGATTATTGCGGTTTAGTACAATAGAATTTACTTTGGCAACCAGGATATCTTTCTCAAAAGGTTTGGAAATATAATCATCAGCCCCTCCCTCTATGCCTTTTAACCTTGCCTCCTCTCCTACGCTACCCGTTAAGAGAATAAAAGGAATGTGTTTTAGTGCAGCATCCGTTTTCACCAACCGGCACAATTCAAGGCCGTTAATCCCTGGCATCCGGATATCACTGATGATCATATCGGGTTGCAATTGCCGGATCATCTTCCATCCCTGGTCCCCATCTGCGGCCTGGTGAAGGGTGAATGCTGCTGAGAAAATAGTAACCAGGTACTCCCTGATCTGTTCATTGTCATCAATCACCAGCATTAATTTTTTAGCTGATACACCTGCCAGTTGTGGGGGAGCAACGGGTACCAGGTGGCTGGCTGCAACCTGCGGCACTTCCACCAGTTCTTCAATAAGGGAAGATTGATGGCGGTGTTGACCACCAATTACCATCGGAACCTCCGGTTGCCACTGCTTTAACAATTGAATATTAAAAGAGGTGCCCTTGCCGATGGCAGTGGTATAGGTAATGGAACCATCGTGCATTTCAACAAATTTTTTAACAAGGTATAAACCGATTCCAAAACCATTTTGAGATTTTCTGCCATACCCTTGCACCTGGTAAAATTTTTCAAATAAATGCGCCGCCCCTTCATCGGGAATGCCGGCACCATTGTCTTCAACGGTAAGTATCACTTGTGTAGGAGTTTCCGCAACCTTAACTTTAATGCGACCGCCTTCCGGCGTATATTTCATCGCATTTGAAATAAGGTTAAAAATACACACTTCCATCTTTTCCCGGTCGATGTACATGGGAATGGCTGTTTCATCACAAATAAACTCATACAGCCGGTTACTAACCGTTGCCTGCTGAACAAAACACACATACACATCGCGGCAAACTTCTACAAAGTTGAGCATTTCAGCATTCAATGCAGCGGTTTCGTCTTCCGCCTTTCTGAAGAGCAACAACTGATTTACCAGGCTCATCAGGCGTCTTGCATTTCTATAAATAATATCCAGCGCCTGGTTAGGTGCTTCTTCATCGCTGGTTTTCAACATATCCCTGATGGGGTTGATGATGAGGGTAAGTGGGGTTCTAAACTCGTGTGCCACATTGGTAAAAAAGGAAAGCTTTTTCTCGTTGAGCTCCTCTTCTTTTTTTACCTGGAGATCGGCCAGCAAAACCTGGTACTTCATGTGCGCCTGTTTCTTTTTATACCTTGTGTAAACAAAAATGCTGCCCGAAATGGCAATAAAATACAGGAGGTAGGCCCAACCCGTTCTATACCAGGGCGCTAAAATGATAACGGTGAGCAGTTGTGTTTCCTTACCCCAAATACCCCAAACACCCGTTGTTTTTACTTTAAAATAATAGGTACCCTCGTGCATGCGGGAATAAACAGCAGACCGGTCACTGATATTTTTACTGTACCCTTTATCCCATCCTTCCATAAAATAACTGTACTGAATTTTGTCTGGAGCACTGTACTCCGGCGCAACAAAATCAAATGCCAGGTAGGCTTCATCATAAGGCACAGTAATTTCGGTAACCCGGTCAAGTTTATGGTTGGTGATAAAACCAGGATGTTGATTTAATGGATGCCCGTTTACCTGTATTTGGGAGAGGTATACCCTGGGATTTGATTGTTTAATCTTAACGCTATCCGGATAAAACATTTGAAATCCGTTGATACCGCCAAACATCATTTCACCTGACTGTAAAGAGAGGGAACCATTGGTATTAAACTGGTTACTCTGCAAACCATCCGATGATGAAAACCGGATAAATTGTTTTGTTGCCGCATTGTACTTGATTAAACCGGTGAAAGAACTCATCCATAAATTGGCATGTTCATCTTCCTCTATTCTTAAAATAGTACCCGCTTGCAGCCCACTGTCTTCGTTGTATCGTTTGAAAGATCCATTCGAACGGTCAAATAATAAAAGTCCCCCACCCTGTGTACCTACCCAGAAATTATGCAGCTTATCTTCGTAGATATTCCGTACCGTATGGCCAATAGGGTATTCCGCCAATTTTTTGTTGACGCGATCAATACGCATCAGGGAATTATAGTTGCCCACCCATATAATGCCTTTGTTGTCTTCCCGCATACATTGGGGGTTTTTAATGCGTTGATCATACAATTCAAAACGGTTAGTAGCTTTATTTAAATAATACAGGGTGCCTTCATTGGTGGTACCTGCCCAAATAGTACCGGTATTGTCTTCATACAAAAACCAAACCTGGCTTTCCTCCTTACCCGTGTTGGGATTAAAGCAGGAATACTTTGTAAAAGTTCCGGTAGCGCGATTAAACCTGTTAATACCGCCATACCAGCTAGACACCCAAATATTGTTTTTCTTGTCGCGCAGGATATTTGTAATTAAGTTGCTTCCCAACGACTGGTTGTTACCCGGTATATGACTAAAAAAATGATAGGAATTGGTTTTCCGGTTCCACTTTCTCAACCCCCAACCACTGGTGCCTATCCATATTTCTCCATCCATATCCTCACAAAACGAAGAGATAGAATTAAATCCCGGGTTATAATTTTCGGCTTCCCTTTCTTTATAAACATAGGTTACAAATGGATTAGCGCCAGGATCAATAATGTTGACACCTCCCCTTAATGTGCCGATCCATTTTCTTCCTGCTTCGTCTTCTTCAATATTCAAAATGGTTAAGCTATTGGGCATTTTTTTATCTCCGCCGGGTGCCAGTGGTGTGATGGCAGCGGTTTGCAGGTGCAGTTTTAAAATACCTTTACCGTTGGTTCCCATCCAAAGAAGCCCATCCTTACCCAATGAAAATGTCACTATTTTGTTTATACCAATTTCATATTCGGCTGTTATCGCATTTGATGCCAGGCTATACTTTGCAATGCCGGTAGTTTTGCCGAGCCATATATTGTTATTGCGGTCTACCACCATGCAATTCACCTGTCGAATAGTTTCATTAATCACAACGACTAAACGCTTTACCGGGTCGTACCTGCATAGGCCGGTATTGCTGATAAATAACAGCACTTCGTTATTGTTATGATTAAGGGTGATTTCGTTTACCGGGTAATTAAATACCTTCTTCCCTTTGAGAACCAGTGGTACCTGCTTACCGGTTTCATAGCCGCTGTTGAATGCCAGCAAGCCATTTGCCGCTGTTGCCACAAGCATAGATCCATTCTTAATTTTCTTTATGGACCGAATTTCTGCAGTGACTTTTTTTGGGAAATTACTTTCCCTTGGAGTATAGGTGGCTATAGTAAATAATTCAGTTGCAGGATGGTAAATACTAACACCTATTGCGGTACCTACCCAAATACTGTTATTAGTGTCCCCGCAAATAGTACTAATGTTGTTACTAAGCAAAGAGGATGTATCGCTTATTCTATTTTTAAAATGGGTGAATTTATAGCCATCATATTTATTCAGTCCATCATAGGTCCCCATCCACATAAACCCCTTATTGTCTTTGTAAATACAGTTCACAGAGTTATTGGACAGTCCCTGTTCGATCCCCAGGTAGCGTACAGACTGTGCCGTTAGCATGGGATGGGAAAAAGCTACCAGGCCCATCAACCAAAGGAATAACGCATATTTTATCATATAATAAACATCATTGTATATAAAAGGCCTTTCATTTTGCAAATAGTTCTCCAGCCTTTCGTTTATTGTATTAACAGTAACTTGATACAACTATTACGGTTCATTTAAAAGTAGCCATCACTCCATCACCTTTACCCTAAGCGGTTGCTGCAAGTCCTGCTGTAGTTGTTGTATCCGTTGCTGGTTTGGTGCACCGTCGAAAACATACATTCTAAAACCCGCTGATATCTTTTGCCCGGGTGCAATCACCATCGCACCATCTGCCACCGGTGTAAAGCACCAATAGGGCATGGTAGGATGTACCCTGATTGCCTGCGGAAAACGCAGGTTGGAAGGAAAGCCAAAAATAGTTAGCCCGGTGACATCCTTATCTATGACGCCCGAAGCAGTGACGAACGCTGCATGGGTGCCATTGGCATTGGCCACGGTATACCCTGAATCAGTGGCGATCACCCATGGATGATTAAAGTACAGGCTATCATCCGGGTTCCACTGTTTTGAGCCGCGGAAAGCCATCCCGCCGTAATGGTATTGGTTCAGGTAAAGCGTATCCTTACTGGTATTGGTTTGTTCAGACTGCAGATCAAATAAAAAATACGTATCAAAAGGATACACGGTAAGGGTCCATATTTCATCCAATACCTTACCTTGTGTGGCACTCGTATGATTCAGCCGTGTTTTGATGATGCAGCCAACCGGCCCGTTGGTAATCCCCAACAATGCTTCATGTGCAACATTACCCGTACCCAGGTGCTGGTTCCAAAAATCTGTGGGTATATTCCTGAAACGGGTATTCACCCAGGCCGCCATTATACCATGCTGGTGCCGGTGCCCAATGGGAAAATCGTCGGTGAGTATTTTGCCGGCAGGACTTTGCAGGGGATGAATAAAGCCACTCCTGGCATAATACCCGGGGCTTCCTGGAGGTGGCAATGCTGTTGCAGAGTGATAAAAAAAGAGGGGTTTGTTCTTGATTGACACCTGAAGCCCGCTCGCTGACTGGCTTACTGTTACGGGGCTGCTTTGTTTCCCCTTATACTTCATCAACTCATACTCAGCTACGTCACCGGCTTCCAGGGAATCAGGCAAAATAAAAAATAACCGGTGTTCATCGTATGCCTGTGCCGGTGTAGTCAGCCCCGTACGGGTATTTTTTAGCTGGTAAACCGCAGAAGGGGGCAGTTTTTTTTGAAAGGTAACATGCACCGGTGGGTGATAGCGGTAATGGCCAGTTGCCTGCACCATTATTTTTTGTGCACTTAGGTTCGAAGTAGCAAAACTGTATAGGCAAATGATAAATCCTTTTAATTTCATTGTAGTAAGATTCAAATTATAATTCCTTCAGTTCAAAACTACCTTATTCTTCTTTTCATCGTTAAAGATTCCCGGAATCCTTTACCAGGCCACACCTGTTGATACCGGTGATCTATTTAATGAAAGCTCCCTTTGGGTGCATTTAAATTGTCGCTGGCTTGTGAAGACAGCAGCCAGGGGAGGCAGCCGTGGGCGTATATAAAAAGCGACAATTATAAATGCGCCCCTCCTATTTAATATTTCCCCGTATTGAACTAATTTCATAATATTGAACAACTATTAATAATAAAACCAATTAATTAAATGATACAGGTTATTGAAAGAGCCCTAAGCATACTGGAATTTGTTGCCCGGTTTGGAAAAGAGCCGGTGCAGCTAATTAAGATTGCAGAAAATATCGGGTTAAGACAGCCCACCACCGCTAACATCGTTAAAACCCTTGTACAAAAAAATTACCTCGAACATCTAAGTCGTAAAGAAGGCTATCGTTTAGGTATTGCAGCCTACCAGCTTACCGGTAATGCCTCGTACGACCAGGACCTGATCGCCGCCGCCCGCGAACCTATGGAAGGCCTTACCCAACAGCTAAACGAAACATCTTTATTGGCGGTACTGCGCAACAATAAGCGTTGTGCATTACATACAATTAACTGCGACCAGATGTTGCAGGTTAGAACAGTTATGATTGCCGGTGTTTATGACACTTCCACGGGACGGTTATTGATGGCCTATTTGGCGCCAAAGGAACTGGACGCCCTGGTTAAGGCCATTGGGCTACCCTCAAAAGCCTCCTGGCCTGGTGCTGAAACTAGGGACGGTCTTGATAAGGCATTAAACGATATTAAAGCCGATAAGTTTGTGCAGACTATTTCTGTTTACCACACCATTGGGTTTGCGGTACCTATATTTAAAAACAAGGACGTTATTGCCAGTTTGAGTGTGTTTGTACCGGAAAGTCGTTATACCCCGGCACACAAGCAAAAAATAATCAAGCAAATCAATATCGCAGCGA
>JBBQOJ010000068.1:0-8525 GCA_038330815.1 Chitinophagales bacterium
GCACCGTATAACCCATGCGTTTAACAGCGGCTTCGTTTATAATGTAATTAGCCGTATCGTTTGTTTTTTGCCAGGAAAAATTGTTTCCATTGAGTAGCCGCATACCCAGCGCCGGTATGAAGTCGGGGTTAACATTTGCCTGCGTGATCAAAAATTTATCCTTCGCCTGCATACCGTCCCATTCCAGGTAAGAAGAATTGTCAACGTTTACCATCGACATCGTAGCAGGTGCCGTGGCCGCAATACTGGGTTGATTGTCCAGGTCTCTTTTTAATAAAGCAGTTTTGTCTTTTAACGCCCCGGCGAGACGAAGCCTAATGAGCTGCGCCTGGTTGAAACCCAGGTCTTTTTGCTGCATGAATTTTAATTGCCTGTCCATAAAAAAAGTGCAAACAATTAAAGTAACACTCACCGTAAACTGAAATACGACCAGGCCTTGCTGAAAATATTTTTTGGATTGCTGTAAACCTGCATTTTTTAAAACCCTCACCGGCTTAAAAGAAGACATTATAAATGCCGGGTAAATGCCCGCAATAAGGCCAATAACGACAATGAAAAATAAAAAGAAAGAAAGAAACAGCACACCGGAAAAATTAATATAAAGTGGATTTGCTGTAAGTGTTTGAAGATAAGGCAGTGCAGTTTTTAAAATGATGATGGCAATAATTCCTGCAATGGTGGTTATTAAAAGCGATTCGCTCAAAAACTGCAGGATGAGTTGCTTGCGGGAAGCACCGTTTACTTTTCTTACACCTACTTCCATGCTCCTTTTCAAAGAACGGGCGGTAGAAAGGTTGACGAAATTTACACAAGCAATAATGAGCAGCAACAAACCAACAGCAAAAAATATTTTTACATATTTGATGTTGCTCCGTTTGCCCCAATCTGTATTGAAATCAAATTTGGAATAAAGGTATTGGGCCCTCAAAGGCTGCAACTCCATCAAATCTTTTGTGTCAGGATTGTATTTATGTAGTTGCTTTTCAATTTTTTTAGCAAATGCAAGTACATCTGTACCCGGTTTTAAATGTACATAAGTGTGATAATTATTACTGTTCCATTTGTAAGACCACTTATCCATGTTAAACAGGTAGGATAATGGCAGCAGCATTTGGAAATGGATACTTGAATTTATAGGAGGATCTTTAACCACTCCAGCCAATTTAAAGTCGACCTCATTGTTTAACCGGAATACCTGCCCCAGCAAAGCAGGATTATTTTGCCACTCCTTTCCAAAATATTTGATGGCTGTTGTTTCTGTTATTATAATTTGATCAGGCGATCGTAACGCATTAGTTGCATTCCCCTTTAGCAAAGGAAAACTGAAAGTAGTAAAAACGCTGTTTTCGGTGAGTAAAACATCTTTTTCCTCAAACGTGTTGATGCCATTTTTTATCACCCCGCTCCAACGACCGAAGCGCACGGTATTAGCTACTTCCGGAAAATCTTTTTGCAATGCCGGTGCCAGCGGGCCGGGGGTTACAGCTACATTGTAGACTGTACCCGCCTGGTCTTGTTTTTCAGTGATGCGGTAAATATTATCCTGGTTTGTATGAAAGGCATCATACTGCAGCTCATTCCAGATAAACATACTAATGGCCAGGCAGCAAGCGATACTGAAGGCCAGGCCCGTGATGTTTATTAAAGAAAAAACGTTGCTTTTCCAGATATTGCGCCAGGCGATTTTCAAATTAAACTGTAGCATAAAAAATATTTATTCAGCTCTTAATGATTTAACCGGGTTACTCAATGCAGCCTTTATCGCCTGGAAACTCACGGTACACAAGGCAATCAACAAGGTGATAACACCAGCCATGGCAAATACGCCCCAGTGGATGTTGATGCGGTAGGCAAATTCCTGCAACCATTGGTGCATGGCCAGCCATGCTACCGGTAACGCCAGCACGAAGGCAATACTCACCAGTTTCAAAAAATCACCCGACAACATACCGGTGATACTACTTACAGAAGCGCCCAGTACCTTCCGGATGCCAATTTCCCTGGTGCGCTGCTCGGCCATATAGGTGGCAAGGCCAAATAAACCCAGACAAGCAATAAAGATGGTGAGCAGCGCAAATGCCAGTGCTATCTTTCCTACCCGTTGTTCTGCCCGGTACATGTTATTGAATGCTTCATCTAAAAACTGGTAGTTGAAAGGCAGTCCTGGCGCCAGCGCTTTCCATTTATTTTCGATGCTTTTTATCAGGCCCGCAACATCCGTAGTGGCTATCTTGAATGCAGTGGCCGATTGGTTGTTGCCCAACTGGAAACAAAGTGGGCCAATCTCCTGCCGCATCGATTCGAAATTAAAATTCTTTACTACCCCAATCACGGTGTAGGCGAGTAAGGAATCCGGAATTTGGTTATCAAAAGTGTATATTTTTTTACCAACAGGGTTAGCAAGGCCTAATAATTTAGCGGCAGTTTCATTTATGACCACCCCACTGGAATCGGTGCCAAAATCGGGTGAAAAATTTCTCCCCTGGATGATCTCCATGCCCAGGGTAGTAAGGTAATCGTAATCTACTTTCCATGTTTGCATACTAAATCCATTTTGTTCATTGATCACCGCCTTCCCGGAGAACGTATTATCGCTGCGATGCGAGCTGCTTACCGGCAGGTAGCTGCTAAAGGAGGCACCTTTAATACCGGTCAATTTTGCAACGGCTTCCTTAAACACCACGGCGTTGCTCCCCAGCAAACCCGTGCCATTAATGATTAACAATTGTTCCTTGTCAAAGCCCGGTTGCCGGCTTTGTATATAATTCAATTGTTTATAAATAATTGTTACACCAACAATCAACACAACGGCAACAAAAAACTGGAAAACCACCAGGCTGCTCCGGATTTTACTTTGCCTGAAGCCGGTTGGCGCACTGCCTTTTAAAACAATAATTGGCTTAAAGGCAGAAAGAAAAAATGCAGGGTAACTGCCCGCCAGAATACCTACAATCAATGGCAGCAATATTAGGAAGGGCAGGGTGTTTAAGCTAAACACTGTAGACATTTGCAGCGATTTAGCTGCCACCTCATTAAAAAATGACAGGCTGCCCCAGGTGATCAATAGTGCAATCACCAATGCTATCATCACCAACAATACCGACTCCGTTAAAAACTGCGCCACCAACGATTTTTTGTCTGTGCCCAATACTTTCCGGATGCCCACCTCTTTTGCCCGTGCTGCGGACCGGGCGGTGGAGAGGTTCATAAAATTAATACAGGCGATCACTAAAATAAAAATGGCCACTGCGGCAAAAAGATACACATAACGGGCATCGCTGTTTACGCCCAGTTCGGGAAACCGGTCGGAATATAAATGAATGTCTTTAACTGGCATCAGGTGGTACGCCAAATTATTTCCACTTTTCTTAAATTCCTCCATGGTACTCAGTTGCATAAACTGTATTGCCTGTGGAAAAATATATCGCTGGATAACTGCCGGAAAATTTCGTTCAAAGACACGGGGATCAGTGCCTGGTTTTAATAAAAGATAGGTCTGAAAATTATGACTCAAAAAATTGCCAAAATCATATTCCACGTTATCCATGGAAAAAAAGAAATCAACATTGAAATGCGCATTTTTCGGCATATCTTTTATCACCGCATTAATTTTATAGAGTGGCTGTTGATCACCGCGGGTCTCAATAAACCTGCCGACCACATTGGTGGTACCAAAATATTTTTTTGCAGCAGTAGCAGTAATCACCACGCTGTTAGGCTCCTGCAGCGCTGTGTGGGTATTGCCATACAGGGCGGGAAGGGTAAACACATCAAACAAGGTAGAATCCGCATGTACCACGCGATGCTCCTCGATAAACGCGTTACCCTTTTTTATAAATTTAGTACCACCGGATGCATACAGGCGTACAAAATTTTCTACGGAAGGATAATCTTTCAACAAGGTAGCCCCCATCGGGTCGCTGCAAGTGGTGAGTTTGAGGTTGGTACCGCCCATGGTAATGTCGGAATTGATCCGGTAGATCCGGTCGGCCTTTTCATTAAACCGGTCGTAACTCAATTCATCTGCCACATATAACGCAATCAGTAAAAAACAGGATAGGCCGATAGCAAGCCCTGTTATGTTGATGAAGGAAAAACCTTTGTGCTTTAGTAAATTTCTCCAGGAAGTTTTAATATAACTGAATAGCATATAGTCAAAATTTAAAAGGTAGCATCCTCTTTCATTTTTGGATGTAGCCTGGTTAATTGAATCTTTTGAAGGGTTACAACTGCCTAAACTACCCGTTTTATTAAGCCTGGTGATTATATAATTTATGGCACAATCGGCGCAGCAAGGGCCGTGTTTGCCTGTTGCTTCCCCCTTGCACATTTGCGCATAAGCTTGGCCGTTTGTATACCTTTTCCGTGTAAATATGCGCTACTAATCCAGTTATATGGCTTCCACTAGCCGTAGCCAAATAGTCGGTTTTGGCGGTTGGTAAATACAAGGGAATGGTAGCTCCAAATATATATTTCATTCTATTCTGTTCTTAAACTAATCACCGGGTTGGCAATGGCGGCCCGGATGGCCTGGGCGCCCACCGTTAATACTGCGATAATCAAGGCAGTGGAGGCACTTCTATTGCAAGAGAAATCATGATGGGCATATTTAATTGTTAAGCGCCATGGTACCTGCCGCGACTGCTTCTTACACAAGGATATTTTCAGTGACCGTTTGGCCATCCAGCATCCGGATGATGCGGTGGCTGTACCGCGCATCGTGTTCGCTGTGCGTAACCATAATCACCGTGGTACCCTGTTCATTAAGGTCGGTTAGCAGTTGCATCACTTCATTGCCATTGCTGCTATCGAGGTTACCGGTAGGTTCATCTGCCAATATTAGTTTTGGTTTATTCACCACCGCCCTGGCTACGGCTACCCGTTGCTGTTGGCCACCACTCAACTGTTGCGGGTAGTGATTGCGGCGGTGCATAATCTGCATTTTATCCAACACTTCTTCCACCCTTTTTTTACGATCGGCCGGTTTTACCCCGGTGTAAATAAGGGGGAGTTCCACGTTTTCAAATACGGTTAATTCATCAATCAGGTTAAAACTCTGAAATACAAATCCAATATTCCTTTTGCGCAGGTCGGCACGCTTGCGTTCATTAAATTTGGCTACCTCAATGCCATTAAAAACGAAGCTGCCCGCGTCCTGGTCATCAAGCAAGCCGATTATATTTAACAGGGTACTTTTACCACATCCGGATGGCCCCATGATGGCTACAAATTCGCCTTCCTTAATATCAATAGAAAGGTTGCTGAGAGCCACGGTTTCAACTTCTTCTGTACGGTAAATTTTTTCCAGGTTGCTGATTTGTATCATTTTTTTAGCTGGTTGATGATGAATGTAAGTATCAATGTAAGGCAGATGTTCACTAATTATACCCTTATGGCAGTCAGTGGAAAGAGCGAGCTGAGCCATGTAATTGTATTCCACAGCGAAGCCGTTAGATAGCCTCCCTTGCTTACTGCAAAACGATGAAACGGCTGATGGGCGTGATCATCGCCTCATTGTCATGTTCACTGTCGGCCTCGTTTGCGGCAGCGGGTGAAGCGACCTTCGCGGAGGGGCAAACGGTATTGGGGGCGTTAACACAAATGGTAGCCGGCACCAGTTCATTCACCTTGCGTAAACAGGTAGCCCCGGCTTTCGTTTTTACTTCGGTTTGCAAAGTGTTGGCGAAATTTAATAAACCGAAGCTACCAATGGTGAGTACCAGGAGTAACATACCTGTTGTTTTGTATTTCATAATATTCCGTATTTTAAATTAGTTAATTGAAATAGGATGAGTAAAATTTTATTCTTTTTTTAGCACCAGTTCCTGGATATTACCATAATTTTCATAGCTACTGGTGATCACTTTATCTCCCGGGTGTAAACCATCCAGTACTTCATAATAATCGGGGTTTTGGCTTCCCAATTGGATATCCACTTTATAGGCCATAGTGCCTTTTTCATTGACCTTAAAAATCCAGTTGCCCCCTGTTTGCTGGTAAAATCCGCCCTTCTCTACCAACAGGGCCTTTCGTTCATCGCTTAGTGCCAGCCGGCGTATCTGGATAGTTTGGCCACGCCGTAAACCGGGCGATATACTATCTACAAATTCCATATCCACCTGGAAGCGGCCTGCGGTTACCTGGGTATAAATTTTCTTAATGGTTAAATAGTAGCTTTTACCCGCCAGCAAACATTCGCCGGTAAGGCCGATAAAAATGCGTGCAATATAATGCTCGTCTACATTTACCCGAACCTTAAATCCACTCATAACATCTATCTGTCCCAGGCGTTCGCCCTTATTTTTATTTTGCCCGATTTCTGCATCCAGCGAAGTCAACTGCCCATCCACTGGTGCCCGCACAATCAGGTCGCCTACTTTTTTACGCATCAGGGCCAGGGTATTTTGCATGCGTTCGTAAGATTCCTTTGACTGGCCCACCTGTTGTTTCATCGAACTACCGTCCTGCTTCAGTATATCCACTGATAACTTCTTACGGGCTACCTGGTAATGGTACAGGTTTTCGCTCGATTCAAATTCCTGCCTACCGATCACTTTTTCCTGGTACAATTTTTTATTCAACCGGTACACCCGCTCGGCTTCTTTTAAGGCATTGTCTACATCCGCCATCTGCGTTTGCCGATTCATGGAATTTTGTTCCGCATTGTTCTTCGTGTTCTGCATCTGGGTTAATACATTGAACACGGCTGTTTCCTGGTTAGCTAAACTCAATTCAAGGTCGGTATTACTAAGCCGTAAAATAGGCTCGTTTTTTTTCATGATGGCGCCATCTTCTACAAATTTCTCCTCTACCCTACCTCCTTCCATGGCATCCAGGTAAATGGTGGTCACCGGCAATACCACACCGTCAACTGGAATAAACTCCTGGAAAGGCCCCTGTTTTACCTCGCTCACGGTAATTCTATCCGTTACCACATTCAATTTAGATTTACCCGAGGTGAAATATACACTGGCTACCAACAGCAGCACCAATGCAGTAACCCCGCCCGTGATGGTAATGCGCTTCCTGTTCCAAAATTTCTTTTCAATTACCCTGTCCATATCTTCAAGTTAATAAATTGATGTTGAGCGGTGGTTCGCCTGTACCACACCGCATCATAATGATACACCTGCCATGCCAATTTGTAAATTATTGTTTTTCAATTAGTTAAACAGCCTTTGGTGAGTTTACTGTTCGCTATCGATACATTTAGTGTCCGATTTCGATACACCTGGTTATCTGCCTTTTATGGGGCCTTGCCCTGTTTACTTAACCCGGTGCACGCCATTAAAAAATATTACGGCGCTGTACAAAATTCCTTGCCTGCCTGCGAATTTGCCATAGGTTGCCGGTGGTGAAAACCTTATTTCTTTCCGGCGATGCATCCCGGGAAAGGGTTTCTTCCACCTGCGTACGTAAAGCATGAAGTAGTTCAGGAGCAAGTGGAGCAAATAGATTGGTTGATTGCTTTTTCATGTTGGTGGTGGTTAAATAATTTAAATAAACCTTCTTGTGGTGCGGCTTTTTACCTGGCGTTGTATGTGCCATAACTGCGCTGCGGTAAAAATAGCAGCCGCTGGCCGGCAAAATTCATACGCAATTGTTTCTGCCACAATGGAGGGTAATTGCTGAAGCGTTACCTGGTTTACTACCGCTAATGAAATGGGTTGATTCTTTTTCATACTTTTTGTTTTTAATGTTTGGTGTTAATTATTTATTGGTACTAATTGTTATACAACGATGTGCCAATATTTAACCCCCTGGTTTTCAAACAAATAAAAATCAACCTGTAAAGGGGCTGTACGCTTTCGATACATTCAATATCCGGTTTTGATACAGGAGGCTACGGCAAAGGCGAAAACCTTTGGGCGGGTATGCCATAGTATTAAGGACTAAACAAAATCCCTCCGGCCAGTAGCGCCTCCCCTGCCAACTGGTATACACGCTGCAAAAACCGGATCGCTTATCAAAAACAGCTAAACATTACCGTTAGTAAAATGATAAATGGCCGCTGATCAACAACTTCATTTTTGAAGTAGCTTGCACGCTACCTTTACCCATGCAATAAACTGCTAGTGCAATTGATTATTGGCAGAAAGCAGCAGATGAGGAAAAATTATTTACTTTTATCTTTTTTCACGCTAAACCAACTAATTGGCTATTTTTATTTTGCACGCCTGCAAAAAAGCCATATAACCCCATCCACGATGAACCTAAAAAACGCCAGCATACTGGTAATTGATGATGATACGGATGTACTAACTGCTGTAAAATTGTTGTTGAAAACGGAAGTGAAGGAAGTGGTTACAGAAAAGAACCCGGATAATATCCGCCACCTGCTGGCAGCCACCAAATTCGACATTGTGTTGCTGGATATGAATTATAATAGCAGTATCAACACCGGCAACGAAGGGATATTCTGGCTAAAGAAAATTAAAGCACAGGATGAACACATGGCGGTGATAATGATTACTGCCTATGGCGACATCGACCTGGCCGTGCGCTCCCTCAAAGAAGGGGCTGCG
>JBBQOJ010000069.1:0-8497 GCA_038330815.1 Chitinophagales bacterium
AATTTGGTCAAAACTTCCATACAAATCCGGAATTTTATTCTTAAAAAAGCCGGTGTAATGAGTAAACGCATGTGACCCCTTCGGATTTAAATCCATGTGAATTTGACTGAAATATAACACTTCATTTAAACTATCGTTACCGGTTCCCCTATGTACGAAAGGATAATTAGCCTGTGTTTTTTCAATCCTATCAATAATTACGCCTTGTACAAAGTTTTGAAAAGGAAATAAAAAGTTTACCTTATCCTTATCAGTTTTCATAAACCATCCCACCAGGGTAAATTCATAATTTTTAAAACCCCTTCGCCTTTTATTATATCCGTAGGGAAATTGCTGCACATAGGTTATAGAATCGTACACCAGGTAGGGAGGCATGGCATCTAATTTATTAGGGTAGACGACTTCATTTTTTGTAAATAAATTGGTTGTAATTATTTCTACATTTTGTGCTTTTGCCATACTCACAGAAACAAAAAAAAGAATTACTACTGCCTTAAAAATTTTCATAAAGATTCATTTCAGTAAAAATAGATTATTCAATTAGCAATGGAATACCCTTAATTGGGTATATTTTTTTCTTATAAATTTTACTGATATGCTATATTAAGCTTTTAGGCAACTACCAAATTGCTGAATACGATCGTTCTCTGCCTTGGTTCGTGGCTCACGAACCATTCTCCGCAATTTGGCTGTAATGCTACAGGACCGTTCGAAATCAAGGAGCTACTCCTTAAATTCAACGAAATAAAAATTGATAGGAGAACATTAAACGTTTCTATATCGGAAATAGAATACAACAAATTTGGCTTAAAAGCCGATAAATACGTATTTTCAAAAACGGGCTATCCCAACAAAATTATAAGCGAACTTTTTATTGAGCAGAAATTTCAACTTAGCGTTTCAGCGGAATTGATAGCAGAATATCTTGAAGTTTTGGCAAGACCAAAATTTACGAAGTTTCAAGACTTTTTTATCAGCGCCGAAGCCTTACTTGCAAAAATTGAAACTAAAGCCATAAAATATATCCTTTACCTATCGTATCATTTTATTAGCGCTTTTATTGAGCAGCGGGGATCGGCAGCAACCTTCACAAACGCTACCACCGGGCAAATAACACTGCGGCATTACAAAACGAACAAGCAACACTACAACAAACCACCGAACACCTTCTTCAATATTTGGGTGGTTCTGGCAACCGGGTTTTCGCGAATATTTTTTTCTTCTTTGGCCACGAGGTCAAACAAGGCATTGGTAGCCCGCTCCGTAACAAAGGCAGGTAAATCGGGATTGATTTTAGTAAAGGTGGTGGGAAAACTATTATAGGTATTAACGATGTCACCATAATATTTGGTGGCCTCCACCTTATTCAGCGACGTTTTAATGACCGGTATAAATGCGGCCGTTAATTTATCCATCGTACGGGTTCTGAAATAATGGGTGGCACTGGTATCACCGCCCCGCACAATGTTGATGGCGTCTGTGAACGTCATAGATTTGATAGCATCAATAAATATCGGCTGTGCAAACCCTGCAGCATCTTCTGCTCCCCTGTTTATCTGAAGGATTGCCTTATCCACTGATTTCCCGAGGCCGATGCTCCTTAATGTGCTTTCTATTTTCCGGGCATCTGGTGGCAGTAGAATTTTATAAAATGCATCACCAAAAAAGCCGTTCTCCCTGTTTAATTGCATCGTTGCTTTAACAAGCCCCTGGCTAAGGGCTTCCTTAATGCCCTGCGCGGCTTCTGACTGGGTTACCGTACCCAAGCCACCGGATTGCGGTAATTGCTGCAATACATCACAACTGTTAAATAAAAGGAAGCAGGTAAGGGCGATTATAGTATTTTTCATCTTGCTGGTTTTATAGCTTCGCTGTATTCAAGTATCCTGCCAAACTTATGAAACACACTGCCTTACACAAAGATGGCAGAATCTGTTGCTTGCGGTATCTTCGCAAAAATCACTATCATACGCATGACCACTCAACATTTATCTGAACAGGAAATAATACGCAGGCAAAAATTATCAGAACTGAGAAGAATGGGCATAGATGCCTA
The DNA here is from genome assembly GCA_038330815.1 of Chitinophagales bacterium. GTDB lineage: Bacteria > Bacteroidota > Bacteroidia > Chitinophagales > Chitinophagaceae > Ferruginibacter. Next base: position 2,057 of record JBBQOJ010000069.1, read on the forward strand.
TCCTGCCGCTCTTTACCCGGTTAATACTACTTCCACCTACATTAAGGAAAATTTTAAGGGAGAGGAGAATAAGGAAGCCTTTTCAGACGTATGCCTGGCCGGGCGGATCATGAGTGTGCGGGATATGGGTAAGGCAAATTTTGCTGTGTTGCAGGACGGAGCAGGCAAAATTCAATTATATATTAAACAGGATGACATTTGCCCGGGCGAAGACAAATCAATATACCAGGCGGTTTGGAAAAAATTATTGGATATAGGTGATATTATTGGCGTAAGAGGATATGTGTTTACTACAAAAACCGGCGAAACCTCCATTCATGTGCAGGAGTTTACCCTGCTCACAAAATCGCTGCGCCCCTTACCCATTGTTAAAGAAAAAGATGGCGAAGCCTTTGACGAGGTAACAGACCCGGAATTCAGGTACCGGCAGCGTTATGCCGACCTTATTGTTAACCCTTCCGTAAAAGACACTTTTATAAAGCGTACCAAAATGATGAACGCCATCCGTACCTTTTTAAATGACAGAGGCGCATTGGAAGTGGATACGCCGGTATTGCAAAGCATTCCGGGCGGTGCCGCTGCCAGGCCCTTTACCACCCACCACAACGCACTGGATGTTCCCATGTACATGCGCATTGCCAATGAACTTTACCTAAAACGACTAATTGTGGGTGGTTTTGAATGGGTATATGAATTTAGTCGCAATTTCCGTAACGAAGGCATGGACAGAACCCATAATCCTGAATTTACCGTACTTGAATTTTATGTAGCTTATAAAGATTACGAATGGATGATGGAAACCACCGAGCTTTTGCTGGAAAATGCCGCCCTTGCTACCAATGGTTCAACATCAGTTACAGTAGGTGACCGGCAAATTGATTTTAAAGCGCCCTATAAAAGGATCACGATGTATGATTCCATCCTTGAATTTACCGGCTTTGATATCAGTACCATGGATGAAGACGGTATCCGGAGTGTTTGCCAACAGTTAAGCATACACGCCGATAGCAAGTGGGGCAAGGGGAAACTGATAGACGAAATATTTGGCGAAAAATGCGAAGGCAATTATATACAGCCCACTTTTATCACCGATTACCCGGTGGAAATGAGCCCGCTTACCAAGAAGCATCGAAGCAAAGCTGGCCTGGTAGAACGTTTTGAGCTAATGTGCAACGGTAAGGAAATTGCGAATGCTTACAGTGAGTTAAACGATCCACTGGAGCAGCGGGAACGATTTGAGGAGCAAACACAACTAATGGAACGTGGCGATGATGAAGCCATGTTTATCGACTACGATTTTTTAAGAGCGTTGGAGTATGGTATGCCGCCAACCAGTGGCATTGGTTTTGGTATTGATAGAATTGCCATGCTGTTAACCAACCAGCACTCTATCCAGGATGTACTGTTTTTCCCCATGATGCGCCCGGAAAATTTTGACTAATTTGTGCGGAAGCAAGTATCCTGCTGGGGTGATTAAATGGATGCGATGTTCTGGAACAGTAGCATCAATATAATATCCAATCAACTTGTAAGGCAGTGAATTTAACTACCTGTCATCCATAAATATGCCTTCTATGATTAGATCAGTGTGCTGCTAACACTGACCGTTAATTGGCTTTATATTTCTTTCAAAAAAACTATCTTCCTTTCCTAAAAATAAAATTAAGTATGCGCGTTGTTGTAAAAAAAACATCCCTGGTTTTTGTAATTTCCTTATTGGCAGTGGTTGCGATGGCGCAAAAAAAGGACCTGACGGCCGACCAGTATTTTAAAAGTAATTTTAACGATATCACCCAGGCATTGCCCGTGGTAACAAAATGGATTGACGACCACCGTTTCGTATTGTTAAAAGCCGGTAAACGGGTATTGGTGGATGCACGAAACGGGAAAGAAAGTGAAGACACTACCACCACGATCGCCACCCCCTCCAACCCTTCCGCCTTTATCAAAAATGGCAACCTGTACATCACTCAAAACGGGGTAGATATTGCATTAACCAACGACAACGGTGTTAAAGTAAATCCTACTATGAGTCCGGATGGCAAATATGTGGCCTTTACCAGAAACAATGATTTGTATACTATCCATATCCAAACCAGGAAGGAAAACAGGCTGACTACAGATGGCAGTGAACTTATCTTAAACGGCTATGCAAGCTGGGTGTATATGGAAGAGATACTGGGCAGGGCCAGCCGCTATCGCGCCTTTTGGTGGAGCCCTGATAGTAAAAAAATTGCCTTCTTTAGGAGTGATGATACGATGGTGCCGGTTTTCACCATCACTAACGCAAAAGGATTACATGGAGAAGTGGAAAATACCAGGTACCCCAAAGTAGGTGATCCAAACCCGTTGGTAAAAGTAGGGATGGTTAATCCGGATGGCGGCGCTATCACCTGGACAAAAATAAATGAGCAGGACGACCAGTATTTTGGAATGCCTTATTGGAAGCCGGACGGCTCGGCCTTACTGGTTCAATGGATGCCCCGCAGCCAGGACCATCTCAAAATTTTCCAGGTAGATCCTGCTTCCGGCAATACCAGCCTATTTTATGAGGAGCAGCAGAAAACCTGGATCAACCTGGATGATAACGACCGCATTATTTTTCTTAGAAGTGGCAAAGGGTTTATTCTTGCCAGTGATAAAACCGGGTGGAGGCAGTTATATTATCATAATAACAATGGCCAGTTAATTAACCCCGTTACTACCGGAGAATTTACGGTAACCGGTATTGAGTTCATCGACGAAAAAAACAAACTCCTGTACTTCACTGCCCGCGGTAAAGAAAATACTGCCCGTAAGGATTATTATAGTGTAGGCTTAAACGGTAGTAACCTCAAAAGGTTAACATTTGGCGATTACCATCACAGCACTATTACTACCTCCCCCACCGGTGCATATTTTATAACCAATTACAGCAATGCTACCACGCCGCCAAAACTTACGCTGCTAAACAATAAGGGTAAAATTGTAAAAGAGTTGGGTGACAGCAAGGCAGCTGGCTTTGAAGCATACAACCTGGCCGCTACTAAATTAATCCGCATAAAAAGCGATGACGGGCTTTTTGACCTGCCCATGAAAGTTACCTGGCCCTTGAATATGGAGGTTAATAAAAAATACCCGGTATTGATTTCAATCTACGGCGGGCCGGATGCCGGTACCTGTTGGGACAGTTGGGCATTCACCGGCGCCCAGCAATGGTACGCCAAAGAGGGATTGATACAGGTAGAGATGGATCACCGGGCCAGCGGGCATTTTGGCAAGGCAGGAGTAAATTATATGCACCGTGACCTCGGCCATTGGGAACTGGTAGATTATACAACGATGGTGAAATGGCTGGTGGCCAATAAACAGGCCGACCCAACAAAGATTTGTATCACCGGTTTTAGTTATGGTGGCTATATGAGCACCCTGGCCCTCACCAAGGGCGCTGATGTTTTTACCCACGCCATGGCAGGGGGTGCTGTTACCGACTGGACGCTATATGACTCCCATTACACAGAACGCTTTATGGACCTGCCTTCCGAAAACCCGGTAGGATATAAAACTTCCAACGTAATGAACTACGTAAACAATTACAAGGGCATGATGCAAATTGTGCACGGCGAAATTGACGTCAATGTTCACTTGCAAAACAGTATGCAACTGATTGGCAAATTACAGGATGCAAAAAAAGTATTTGAGATGATGATTTACCCTGGTGGAAGACACGGTTGGGGTGCCAATAAGGGACTGCATTTTCAAAACCTGAAAACGCAGTTCATTTATCAATATTTACTTGAAAAGCCGGTTGATAAAATGATGTTGAGATAGGTAATTCAAATTAACCAGGTGGGATGGCCTGTCGATAAAAAAGCAGGATATTAACGTATCCTGCTTTTTTCAGGTTGAACCTGGGTATGATGGAGGTGCCATTTAGCTTTTACCGGCCAGGTTTTCTATTTTGAAGAATTACCTGTTACAGCGTACAATCACCGTGTATTGAAATATGATATTCCGTTTATATCGGCGATATTAAAAATACCACACAGTGGCGGTAACGCGGTACAAGCAACTACAGTTTGTTCTGTGGTGCTCCTGCCTATTTATTTGCATTCACAAAAAGCCGCAGGCACCTGAATATTATTGCTAAGCCAGGTTTAAACAAATAAATCGTTGTACAACTGCCCACCAGGTACCACCGAATATTTTGACAGGTCGGTGATGCCGGCCTCCGCTAATACCACTTCATCAATAAAAGTATTCCCCGTGCATTCCGCTGCAGGTTTCGATAAGATTAAATGAACAGCATCCGCCATTATTTCGGGGGTACGGCTCATATTCATCAGCATCTCGCCACCTAATAAATTTTGCACTGCTGCTGTGGCAATGGTGGTTCGTGGCCAAAGGGCATTGGCTGCAATGGGGTATTTTTTTAATTCCTCCGCCAGGCCCAGGGCAATCATACTCATATTATACTTGCTCATGGTGTAAGCCAAATGGTTGGCAAACCATTTCATATCCATATTAATGGGCGGTGATAAATTAATGATGTGCGCATTGGCCGACTGCTTTAAAAACGGGATGCAGGCTTTACACATAAAAAAGGTGCCCCGCACATTGATATCATACATGAGGTCGAACCGTTTGGGTTCTGTATTTTCGGTATTGGAAAGCGATATTGCGCTGGCATTGTTGATCAACACATCAATACCACCAAAAGTGGCCACGGCCTGGTCAACCACGTTTTTTACCTGCTCTTCAAAACGGATATCACATTGCACGGCCAACGCCCGCCCACCAGCAACTTCCATTTCCGCCGCCGCTGAAAAAATAGTGCCCCCCAGTTTTGGATTCTCTTCCACGCTCTTTGAAGCGATTACAATATTGGCGCCTTCCCTAGCCAGCCTAAGTCCAATGGCTTTACCAATGCCGCGTGAAGCACCGGTGATTACGATGGTTTTGTTTTGAAATGACATAGCAATGTTTTTCCAAATCTAATTAAAAAGCAGGTGAACAAAACAGGAATTTAAATGATGCTATTTCCATAACAGTAACAAAGTAAAATACCAATTAAATTTTAAAAAGGTGGCCTTGCTTTTACATGGAGAAGCGAAGCACAGGCGTTTGCATTTATAATTTACTTTGCATTTTCACAAAAAAATGCCGGTAACATTCAAAGTGATACTATAAATATTACCGGCACTCCAACTGCTTGTTAAGGCACTGTAAGTTATACCAATACTGCCTCGTGGGTGATATCGGTGTTTAATAACTTGGATATGGGGCAGTTGGCTTTGGCATCTTCCACTGATGTTTCAAATTGTTCGGCGCTGATGCCTGGTACTTTTGCGTTTACAACCAGGTGAGAAGAAGTGATAGCTCCGGCAGCCGGATCGAGGGTGATGATACACTGGGTATTGATTTCATCCGCGGTGAACCCTGCCGCTCCAAGAACAAAACTCAACTTCATACTAAAACAACCGGCATGCGCTGCAGCCACCAGTTCTTCAGGATTGGTACCCACGCCTTCTGCAAAGCGTGAATTAAAAGAATACTGTGTTTTATCCATGGTAGTACTTTGAGTGGTAAGGTTACCAGTACCTTCTTTTCCGGTGCCGTTCCAAACGGCGGTTGCGTTACGTTTCATTGTGTAGTTTTTATTTATTGTTTGGTAAAATAAGTTTCCTTAAGCCCAACCATCATCTTATCATTCATCTCAATTACCGGCCGTTTTATAAGGGTGGGATACTGCACCATTAATTGAATGGCTGATTTTTCATTATTGATGGTTTGCTGTGTTTCCTTTGATAAACTTCGCCAGGTGGTACTCTTCTTATTCAGCAATACCTCCCAGCTTACCTGCCTGCACCACTGTTGTAACTTGTCTTTTTTAATCCCCTGCTTTTTATAATCAAAAAACGCTACCGTGATATTTTCTTTTTTATACCAATCCAGTGTTTTTTTGATGGTACCACAATTGGGAATACCATAAACAATAATTGTGCTCATATCAATAGTCTGCCGGTTTGGTTTTCATAATTGTTTCTATCTTTTCCATCATCGCAAGGCTAAGGTACTCCACCACTTCCAGGGAAGTGAGGTTGTCCACCAATTCTTGTTTTTTTGTAGCCCCCAGGTAGCGGTATTAACATTGGGATTTTTAATACACCAGGTGATACTAAGGGCAGAAAAACTTATCTCCCAGTGTATTAACCCCACGGCTTCAGGCAATTCCCAATAACGCATCAACAACTTTATTATTAACCTGTTAATGAAACTAATCCAATTACCAAACTACACTACATCAACGGCTACTCCCTAACCCAAACAGGTATACTCCCAAAAAAGTTTAACTGTTTAAATATCCCGAATCTATAAATAAATAAAGCTTGTCCTATTATTGATCGGGGAATTGAGAAGCGGGTACTTTTATAATACCGGTAGATTGAATGATATGCCATT
>JBBQOJ010000070.1:0-8467 GCA_038330815.1 Chitinophagales bacterium
GGTAAAAGATCGGCAGGCGTGGAGGATTATTACGAAACAGAAAAAGTGGTGTTGGAAGCGTACGCTGATATGGCCACGGAAAAAAAGAAAAAAAACATTGATATCGATGGCGAGTCCATGCGCGATATTGGCCAAAAAATACAGGACGCCTATCGTACCGGTGACCTGGACCTGATGGACTCACTTGATTTGTTGACCGAACGCTCGGACGCTTTCAGGGAGAAGTTCCTTTACAAAAGAAATGAGATACAAGCAGGTTCCATTGATACCATTTTAAAGAGAAGCAGCCTTTTTGCAGGCGTGGGCGCCGCCCATTTACCGGGCCAACGGGGCATCATAGAAATTCTGCGTAAAATGGGGTATACATTGCGGCCCATTACAATGACCAACCGGGATGCAATAAAAAAAGAGGAAACAGACCAGCTGAAAGTTCCGGTCGTTTTTTCAACGGTGCAGTCTGAGGACGGTTTTTACAGCGTTAACATGCCGGGCCCTTTGTTTAAAATGAAGGACGATTTTCAACAGCTGGATCGCAAACAATATGCAGATATGAGCAATGGCTGTTACTACCTGGTAACACGGGTAAAAACATCCGCCGGCTTTGTAGGCCAAACTGTTGCTACCGTGTTTAAAAAAGTAGATAGCTTGTTGTATGAAAATATCCCTGGAAAAATCATTTCAAAGAAAACCATTGAGCGAAACGGCTACACCGGCTTTGACATCATCAATAAAACAAGGAGAGGTGACCTGCAACGCTACCATATTTTTGTTACACCGTTTGAAATTATCGTGTTTAAGATGAGCGGAAAAGAAAACTACGTGGATGGGCACGAAGCCGCCCGTTTTTTCTCTTCTATCGTATTTAAAAACAAGGAAACGGCGCCGGTAACCTTTATCCCGCAACAGGGTGGGTTTTCAGTAGCGCTTCCCCATTGGCCGCATACCCATCTCAATTCGGGTACCACGGATGACATAAAAAGATGGGAGTACGAGGCCATCGATGCTACTAACGGTGACGCCTATCTTATTTTTAAAAAAAGTGCATTCAATTTTAAATTTTTGGAGGAAGATACCTTTGATTTAAAATTATTGGAAACTTCCTTTCACTCACCGGCCTATTTTGATAAACAAATGCAGCGCAGGTTGTTTACCTGGCTGGGTTACCCTTGCCTGGAAGTGAAGGAAAAATTAAAGAACGGCCGCATTGTTACGGCACGTTTTGTGGTGAAAGGGCCAGACTACTATTGCATATCGGCCAGCAGTAAGGCGACCGACAAAAACTGGGCGCAATTTTTTGGCTCCTTTCGTTTTACTCCCTACCGGTATACTGCCAGCAAGCAGTATGTTGATACCTTTCTTCACTTTATGGTAAACACCCCCGTTGCACCCGACCTGGATGAATCTTACCGGGAAAAACTGGAAAAAGTGACCAACGAAATAGCTGTTCATAACAATTACCAGGGCAATAGCACTTACTGGCCAAGGAGTAAGAATGCGCTGTTTATAAGCGATGCTACCGGTGAAACCATTGGCGTGAGTATACAGGAATACCCAAAATATTATACTGTAAAAGATGCAGCAAAATTTTGGGATAATGAGATGGCAGATTATTTTGATGCCAACGACCTGGTGCCCTTTAACAAGCGGCCGGTGAGGGTAGGCAATGAAATAGCAGGCTATTGTTTCAGCCTGCAGGACACTGGTTCGTCCAGGGTAATTAACAGGATGATATTACTCAAAGACAACCATATGTTCAGCCTGGTAACCATTGGTGATACCCTCAGTGAGCCCGGTCCCTTTGTTACCCAGTTCTTTAACAGCTTTCAACCAGCAGCGCATTGCCTAGGTAAGTCTATTTTTACTCACCATCTCGATAGCTTTTTTATTGATTTGCAAAGCAACGACAGCGCGGTGTACAAAAAGGCACAACAAAACATAAGCAATATCCATTATGGTGAAAAGGGTGCCCCCAAAATCATCAAAGCATTGCAACAATTGCGGCATGACAAGTATTACCCGGATAGTAAAACCAAACTAATTGCAGAACTCGGCTATATTAAAGACACCACCACCCATGTGGTGGTTGGTATGCTAAAGCAATTATACTACAAAACGAACGATACCAGTATCTTCCGGAATGAGGTGATGAAAGCATTGGCAAGGCATAAAACCCAGGCCTCGGTTAATTTGTTTAAAGAGATCGTGCTGACCGATCCCCCGGTGTTTGATAACGAATACGATTACACGGGACTGTTTAATAATTTAAGCGATACGTTAGCATTGGCAGCCAGCCTGTATCCCGAACTGTTACAACTGGCCGGGGTGGATGATTATAAAAAACACGTACTGTCTTTGCTGGTTACCCTGGTAGACAGCGGTTATGTAAACAGTGCGAAATATGAAAACTATTATAGCAAGCTTTATTTTGACGCAAGGATAGAATTAAAAAAACAACAGGGCAAGGATGAGAAGAAAATGAACGAGAACGATAACAAGGAAGCAGCGGAAGAACCGGTGCGTAATTACAACTTACCTGACCAATACAATGAACTTTCCAACTACGCTATATTACTAATGCCTTTTTTTGATAAGGAGCCAAACGTGCCATTATTTTTCGATCGGCTGCTCCGGTCAAAAGATGACCAGGTGCGGCTCAATGCCGCCATCACACTACTCCGAAATAACCGGCCCGTTGCCGACAGCATCCTGCAATGGTTTGCCGAAAAAGATGAATGGCGGGGCAATTTTTACACCAGGCTGGAAGCGGGCGGGCAAACCGGTATGTTCCCGGTAAAATTCTTAAACCAACTGGCAATTGCCAGGAGCTACCTGGTAGCAGATAAAAATTACAGCAATTTGGACAGCGTAGCCTATATCGGCAGGGAGTTAACAGGTTACCGCGGAAAAACAGGCTATGTTTATTTTTTTAAGTACCGGGTGAAAAGGGGCGATGACTGGAAAATCGGGCTCAGTGGTTTGCAACCGCCTAGTGCAGGTAAGGTGAGCAGCGACAATAGCCTGGTCATCATGACCGAGAAAAAATTAAAAAAAGAGGAACCTGAAATGGATCAGTTTAGAGAACAGCTAACAAGGCTACTATTCACCTTCAGAAAAAGTGCACGGAATTTTTTTGAGGGTGACAATAGTTCCTACCGGTTTACCAGGGCCGGCGAATATGAGGAGCGATAGATACCCGGAACAATACTGTCAGGCATCGGGCTCTGCATGCCGGAAGCGGCCATATTACTTCCGGGAAATAGCTATTTTTTTACCCGGGATGGCTGCGATCAGTTGCTGCGTATAGGCATTCACCGGATTAAAATACACTTCATCCGAAGGGCCCGATTCAATGATCTTCCCCTTATGCATCACCATAATGCGATTGCTGATAAAGCGAACCACCGACAAGTCGTGTGATATAAAAATAGCGGTAAAGCCAAATTCCGTTTTTAAATCGTTGAGCAGGTTAAGCACCTGTGCCTGCACGCTCACATCCAATGCACTTACACTTTCATCAAAAATAAGGAAGGAAGGGTTTAGGGCCAGGGCGCGTGCAATACAAATACGTTGCCGCTGGCCGCCACTAAATTCATGTGGGTAACGATTAAAATGATCCGGGCTCAGGTTCACTTTTTCCAACAAGGTGATCACTTTATCCTTCCGTTCGCTGTGGTTATTAAAAATATGATGGGTGGCCATTGGCTCCTGTATAGCTGCACCAATGGTCAGTCGAGGGTTAAGCGAACCATAAGGATCCTGGAAAACAATCTGCAGTTCCTTTCTAAGTGGCTGCATCTTTTTCCTGGGCAGGCCAATCAATTCTGTTTCATTTAATACAATGCTGCCGGAGGTAGCAGGCACCAACTGTAGAATCGCCCTTCCGAGCGTAGTTTTACCACAGCCACTCTCCCCTACCAATCCAACCGTTTCACCCCGGTGAACCAAAAAACTAACATCATCTACTGCCTTGGTGGCCGGGATTGTTTTTCCAAACAACGACTTCTTACCCGGGTAATGTATATTTAAGTGTTGTACCCGAAGCGCCACCGGTGCAGTTGATGCCACTGGCATTTCCTCACCGGAAACCAAGTTGGTGACTTCAGCGTTACTATTATTTCTTCGTTTATCCTCCTCTGTTAGTAACCCGGTTTTAATATCAGTTCCGGCTACGGTGGTAGGCGCAGTTTCCATAAAATCACTTACTACCGGAAGCCGTTCCCCTCGTTGGTGCATGGCAGGCCGGCAGGCCATCAATGCCCTGGTATACGGGTGGGTAGGGTGATTTAATACCTCGCTGGTACCTCCCTGTTCAACGATGGTTCCTTTATACATCACCAATACCCGGCTGGCAATATCGGCCACCAGCCCCAGGTCGTGGGTAATTAATACCACGCCCATGCCAGACTGTTGTTGGAGTTCACTGATCAACTCCAGGATTGTTTTTTGTACGGTTACGTCCAATGCCGTGGTGGGTTCATCGGCAATTAACAGCAGCGGGTTGCAACTGATGGCCATGGCAATCATCACCCGCTGTTTCTGCCCACCGCTTAACTGGTGGGGGTAACGGTTGATCATTCCTTCGGGATGGGGAAGCTGCACTTTTTTAAAAAGCGCAATGGCCTGTTCCTTTGCCAATGAAAAAGACACCCGCTGGTGCAGTTGGATGGCTTCAATTACCTGGCTGCCGCAGGTAAGCACCGGGTTAAGCGAAGTCATTGGCTCCTGGAAAATCATAGCCATCTCCTTACCGCGGATGGTATTGATGTCTGTAGCCGAAACAGTCAGTAGGTTAGTGGTTTTACCTCCCGGGGGCGTAAATTGCAATGCGCCCTCCACCGATGCCTGCCGGGGCAACAATTGCATCAGGGATAAAGCGGTAACAGATTTTCCTGAACCAGACTCCCCTACAATCGCCAGTATTTCCCCTGCCGCCACTTTAAAAGAAATACCTTTTACAGCAGCAGTAGTGCGGCTATCTGAAATAAAATTGACCGACAAATTGGTCACTTCCAATAAGGGAGGCGTCATACCTGATAAAATTAGGGAATTATCACCCATGCATTTCAGAAAGCCTCACTTTAAAGTAACGCCATCAAATCAAGAGATATTTTTTTGCCATGGTAAATCAATACCGTTTAGTTGATAACCTCCCGTAGTGGGTTTGATCAAATGATTACAAAAAAATCATTTTCCTTAAATTTGCATTGCTAAAATGTAACAAGCCGGAAAACCAACCCTGGTACCCGGCAAAAAAGCGATTAACCTCAAAATAATTTATGGGAAGGATATTTGAAGTAAGAAAAAGTTCCATGTTTGCCCGTTGGGACAAAATGGCCAAAAATTTTACGCGTATTGGAAAGGAAATTGTAATAGCAGTAAAGGCAGGTGGGCCCGATCCTGATGGCAATGCAGCTTTGCGGAGGTGTTACCAGAATGCCCGTAGTGTGGGTATGCCGAAAGACAGGGTGGAGGCGGCGATTAAGCGTGCCATGGGGAAGGAAATGATTAATTATGATGAAGTGTTGTATGAAGGGTATGCTCCGCATGGGATCGCTATCCTGGTAGAAACCGCCACGGATAATTCTACGCGAACGGTGGCCAATGTAAGAATGCACTTTACAAAAAGCGGTGGCAGCCTGGGAACAGCAGGCAGTGTGGCTTTTACCTTTAACCGTATGGGAGAGTTCAAAATAAAAAATACCGGGCTGGATATTGATGAGCTTGAACTGGAATTAATTGACTACGGGCTGGAGGAAATTGGGGAAGATAATGAGGGTAATATTGTAATCAGGGTGGCTTTTAACGAATTTGGCCATATGGCAAAGGCGCTGGAAGAAAAAAAGATTGAGGTAATTTCTGCCGAATTGACAAGGATACCAATGAATGCCACTGAGTTGGATGATGAAGGTGCCCAGGATGTTTTTAAACTGATTGATAAACTGGAGCAGGATGAAGATGTGCAGAAGGTATACCACAACATGAAATAGCAGCAACCAAAAAACGAACTAATTCCAATGGGCTGATATACCCAGTCCATCGTGTTTTTACAATATTTTTTAATGTTGCGTTGATTTGGGTGGTACCAGTTTATTGCAGTAAAGGATGCCGTTAATTGAGTTACAACGCTATCTCCCCCTTCATATAAAACACACAGTTACCACTCATTGCAACGCGCTCGCCAAGATTACGGCACCATAACTCACCTCCTCTTTTAGATACCTGTTTTGCATGCAGTTGATCCTTTCCTAATTTTTGGGCCCAAAAGGGTATGAGGGTAGAATGCGCAGAACCGGTAACAGGATCTTCGGGAATGCCACAATTGGGTGCAAAAAAACGGGAAACAAAATCGCAGTCGGTTCCAGGCGCCGTTACAATAATGCCGATAACGTCCACCTGGTTCAGCAGGGGAATGTCAATCACCAGGTCGAGCACTTCCTGTTCAGTCGCCAATTCTACCACGTAGTCCCTGCTTTTATATACCCCTAGTGCCTTCTCCAATCCTAATCCATCCATTAACTGCGCCGGGTAGTCGCTTACTTTAACGGGCATTCGCGAGGGGAAATTCAATTCAAATTTATCTGCAACCCTGTTTACCACCAGCTCACCGCTTTTTGAATAAAAAATGATTTCCTTTTGCTGGTACCCTAAATATTCATACAATACAAATGCACTGCCGAGGGTAGCATGACCACAAAGGTCGATTTCCAGTTCGGGCGTAAACCAGCGAATATGGTAACCTTCTCCTTTCGGTACAAAAAAAACCGTTTCGGCCAGGTTATTTTCAGCAGCTATTTGCTGCATTACCTCATCGGCCAGCCATTGTTGTAAGGGGATCACTGCCGCAGGATTCCCGCCAAACAGGGTGTTGGTAAATGCATCCACCTGGTAAATTGTATGGGGCATTGTGTATCTTTTAAGTAGGTAATAAATAAACAGTGGTTTACTCTGCCATCATTTCCCGGACTACCCTAACTACATCTTCGGTATTGGGTTTGCTAAAATAATCGCCGTCACTGGAATAAGAGGGCCGGTGCGCCTGGCCGGTCAATGTACGCGGTGCTACATCCAGCAATTTATATCCTCCCTGTTTTTCCATCACGTGGTTAAACATATACCCTGCGGCACCGCCAGGTACGTCTTCGTCTACAAATAAAATACGGTTGGTATTTTTAAGGGAGGCGGCAATATGATGCGGGAGATCAAAGGGCAACAAGGTTTGAACATCAATTACCTCGCAGCTCACTTGCATATTGGCGAGTGTTTCCGCTGCTTCCATCACAATGCGCAGCGTAGAACCATAAGACACAATGGTAATATCGGTGCCTTCCCTGATTGTTTCCGGTATACCCAGCGGCACGGTAAGGGTGAGCAAATTGTCTGGCATTAATTCTTTCAGGCGGTAGCCGTTTAAACATTCAATCACCAGGGCCGGGTCGTTGGATTGCAACAGGGTATTGTACATACCGGCTGCCTGCACCATATTCCTGGGCACACATATATACATTCCCCGGAGGGAATTGATGATCATCCCCATGGGCGATCCGCTGTGCCAGATCCCTTCCAGGCGGTGACCCCGGGTTCGTACAATCAGCGGACAACTCTGCCCCCCCGCAGTTCGGAAGTGCGTGGTGGCGGCATCGTCACTAAGCGGTTGCAACCCATACAGCAGGTAATCTACATATTGTATTTCCGCAATAGGCCTGAGGCCCCTCAACGCAAGGCCGATGCCCTGGCCCATAATGGATAATTCCCGAATACCGGTATCGAATATGCGCTGTTCGCCATACTTTGCCTGCAGGCCACTAAAGCCCTGGTTCACATCGCCAATAAAACCAACATCCTCGCCAAAAGCAGTCACCTTATCATTGGTCTCAAATAATTGGTCAAAATAGCGGTTTAAAATTTCGTAGCCGTTTACCAGCCTTGCATTGGGCGAATAGCCGGCAACCACTTCCTTTACCTTTAGCGCCGATTTTGGCCCTTCGTTGTATAGATAGGAATTGTATAAACTTTCATTGGTAGCAAGCAAGGCCTTATACAGGTTTTCGAGGCCGTCGCCGGCACTGTCTTTACCGGTAACATACCGTGCGGCAGACAATGATTTCATCAGGTCTCTACGCATGGGCTCTTTATGACCGGTAAGCTCAGTTGTAAGGGCATTGATGGCAGCAGCTTTTTCTGTTGGCAGTGCTGCTGCAAGTTGTTGCAGTACACCTATTGCAGTGCCCACCTGCTCTTTTACCGGGTTAATATAGTTTTCCCAGGCTTGTTGTTTACTCGACTTTACATAATGTTTGGCATTGATTTCAATACCGGTTAACTCGTGCTCTTCTGCCAGTTCGTTCTCCAAAATCCATTCCCTCATTTGCCTGATACAATCCCACTCCCTTTCCCAGGCCAACCGTTCCGGCTTCTTATAGCGTTCATGACTACCCGAGGTGGAGTGCCCCTGGGGCTGTGTAATTTC
>JBBQOJ010000071.1:0-8447 GCA_038330815.1 Chitinophagales bacterium
TTTATAACACCCTTACCCAACTTTTTACCAACCTGAAAAAAAAGTTGGGTGATCCCTATTCCTTATCCGACAATGCGGTGTACACGCTTTGCGTAGACAAGGAGGGAGGAATTTGGGCGGGCACTTATTTTGGCGGGGTAAACTACTATTCAAGCCAGTATGCCGTATTTAAAAAATACTTTCCCGATAACACTACCGGCGCCATCAGCGGCAGCGCGGTAAGGGAAATTTGTGAGGATGAAAGGGGCCACCTCTGGATTGGTACGGAGGATGCCGGCCTCAACGAATTAAATCCTGTTACGGGCGCCATCCGGCATTTTAAACCAACGGGTGAAAAAGGCAGTCTTGCTTATTATAATATCCATGGCCTGATTGCCCGGCAACAGGAATTATGGATTGGCACTTTTGAGCACGGGCTGGATGTAATGGATACAAAAACCGGCAAAGTAGTGCAACACTTTACTGCAGGGCCAGGTAAAAAAGAATTAAAAAGCAACTTCGTGGTTTGCCTGCTGCATACCCGTTCAGGTGAAATTTATGCCGGTACCAGCAATTCGCTTTTCCGGTACGATGCTGCCAGCAATGGATTTGACAATGCGGGCATACCATCCGACATCTTTATTTCCTGCCTGTACGAAGATAGCCGGCAAACGATTTGGGTGGGTACGCACGACAGGGGCCTTTATTATTTTAATCCTGTTACCGGACAGCGTGGCCATTTTAAAAACAGCACGAACAACCTCAATAGTTTATCCACCAATACCATCAACGCGATATTTGAAGACAGTCGCCGGCAACTCTGGCTTGCAACGGAAGGAGGCGGATTGTGCAGGTTGAGTAGTGACAGGAAAACGTTTTCACGTTTCACCACCAAAAATGGTTTACCCAGTAATTTTATTTTTAAGGTACTGGAAGATGCCCGGCAACATTTATGGGTAAGTACTTCAAGGGGGCTGGTAAATTTTGATCCCATCAAGGGGGATATCACCATTTACACAAAAAACAATGGCTTACTCAACGACCAGTTTAATTACAACTCGGGGTACCAGGATGGCAAAGGCAATATGTACTTTGGCAGTGTGCGGGGCATGGTGGCATTTCACCCGGCCAGTTTACTTAAATTAACGGCTGCCCCACCGTTGTTTATTACGGGATTGCAGGTGCAAAACAAAGAGGTGGAAATATCCCGCGACAGTTCGTTTTTAACCACCAGTATCCTGTTTACCCGGGCACTAACGCTACCGCATAACCGCTCTTCCCTGAGCATCGATTTTGCCGCCTTAAGTTTTATTGCACCCGAAATGACGGAATACAGCTACCGGATGGAGGGACTGGATAAAGAATGGACCGTTATTAAACCCAACCGGAAAATTTACTTCACCAATCTTTCCCCCGGCCGGTATGTATTCCGGCTGAAAGCCGCTATCAACGGGCACTGGGGCAGGCAGGAAAAACAACTGCGGATTGAAATATTACCACCCCTATGGGCTACCGCCTGGGCCTACCTGCTGTATGCGTTGCTGCTGGCGGCATTGGGCTATTACCTGTTGCGCAGTTACCATATTATTTTGGAAGACAGGAAAGAAAAGGAAATTTATGAAGCCAAGATTGATTTTTTTACCATTGTAGCGCATGAAATTCGCACACCTCTTACCTTGATAAACGGGCCGGTAGAAAATTTGCTGGAACAGGTAGCCGCTTTGCCTGCAATTAAAGAAGATGTGGAAACACTGGAGCGGAATACCAACCGGCTGATCGCCCTGGTGACGCAGATACTTGATTTCAGGCAAACAGAAACGAAGGGATTTGGTATCGACCTGGTTCGCATCAACATCTCCGCATTAATTAAAGAAGCCTACCTGAATTTTGACGTGCTGGCCCGAAAAAAAAAATTGCAGTACCTGCTTGAGCTGCCCCCTGCCGATATCTATGCCCATGCCGATGAAGAAGCCATGCGAAAGATATTAAGCAACCTGTTTAATAACGCGGTAAAATATGCACAACAACAGGTGACCGTAACCGTTGGCCAGGTAAACGACAATGATACCTACTTCACTATTGCATTTAGCAACGACGGCCCTTTAATACCCGCGGATATGAAAGAAAAAATTTTTGAACCCTTTTACCGGATTAAACAACCGGTAAAGCAACAAGGTACGGGCCTCGGACTGGCATTGGCCAGGTCGCTTACAGAATTGCACATGGGTAGTTTATCAGTGGCACAAGCCGTAGCAGGTTTAAATACCTTTGTACTTAGATTACCATGTAAACCATTGAGCAATAAATTACCCAGGAAGAAAAATATTTTCAAAATAAAATAAGCCATCGTTTATGTTACCGCTAATATTACTGGTAGATGACAATGAGGAAATACTGGATTTTCTCGAAAGAATGCTGAGCAGCAGGTATTCGATAGTGAAGGCGGAAGACGGCCTGCAAGCAATACGACTGCTGGAAACCGAAGCCATACAATTGGTAATCAGTGACGTAATGATGCCGGGACTGGATGGGTTTGAATTGTGCAAATCCATTAAATCAAGGGTGGAACATTCGCATATCCCCGTGATGTTGCTAACGGCCAAAAATACGCTTCAATCAAAGATAGAAGGGCTTGAACTGGGCGCGGATGCCTATATCGAAAAACCATTCTCCGGCAAACACCTGCAGGCACAGATTGCCAGCCTGTTGGCCAACAGGAATATGGTAAGAGAATACTATGCCAGTTCTCCGCTGGTACATATCAAAAGCATGGCCCATTCAAAGGCAGACGAACGGTTTTTGGAACATCTAAACGATACGATATGTGAGCACATTGAGGATACCGACCTTGACGTGGAAACACTGGCACAGCTAATGAACATGAGCAGGATTACCCTCTACCGGAAAATTAAAGCCATCTCTGTGTTAACGCCCCTGGAGGTAATTAACATCACCCGCCTTAAAAAAGCGGCCGCTTTGCTTGCTACCGGCGACCATAAAATGTACGAGATTGCGGCGATGGTAGGCTTTAGTTCACAGAGCAATTTTGCCCGCAGTTTTCAAAAGCAATTTAATATTACACCTACGGAGTACATGAATACGAAACAACCTGAAAAGAAAAAGAAATAGTGTTTACTAATTTACCAATAAAGCCAAACCATCATCCAACCCGTATTGGTACGGCGTTTGAAGATGGCTGTTCATATGGATAAATACATCCTTTTACTCACCATCATCGGCATAGCGGCATTTGCCATGGCCTGGATGCCCGCCATCACTAAACGGACGGGCATTTCGTACTCAATTATATATGTGCTGGCGGGTGTAATTATTTATGCACTCTTTCCCTCCTATCTTCCCACGCCGTTACCAGATAGAAACCAGGAAGTAACGGTACACTTATCAGAAATGGTGGTGATCATTTCCCTGATGGGTACGGGGATAAAAATTGACAGGTCGTTTACGCTTAAAAACTGGGCCTCCCCTTTGAAACTGGTATCAGTGGCCATGTTGCTTTGCATAGCGGGCGGCGCATTGATAGGACATTATTTACTGGGGCTGGATGTTGCAGCCGCTGTATTGCTGGGGGCTGTACTGGCCCCTACCGACCCGGTGCTGGCCTCCGATGTACAGGTGGGCCCGCCAAATGAGGGCATTAAATCTGAAACGAAATTTACGCTAACGGCGGAGGCAGGAATGAACGATGGTATGGCTTTTCCCTTTACCTGGCTTGCCATCACCCTGGCCATGATGGCAAGCGGCAATGGTGGAAGTTTGCTCAACTGGTTCGCTTATGATTTATTATACAGGATTGTAGCAGGCGTTATCATGGGCTTCCTGCTGGGTAAACTGGCCGGCTACATCGTATTTTCCCTCTCCAGGAAATTTGAATTTCTTAAAACCAATGACGGGTTCCTGGCCATATCACTTACCCTGGCAGTATATGGACTAACGGAACTACTACACGGATATGGCTTTATCGCGGTATTCGTAAGCGCTGTTACCTTGCGGCATTATGAAAAAGGGCACGATTATCATCAAAACCTGCACAATGTAACAGACCAGGCAGAGCGTTTACTTATAGCCGTTGTACTCATTTTATTCGGGGGTAACCTGGTGAGCGGTATATTGGATGCACTTACCTGGAAAATGGTACTGTTCACCGTACTGTTTCTATTTGTGGTAAGGCCGTTGGCAGTGCTGGGCACTTTGTTTTCTGCAAATATTCACCGCAAGGAAAAATTGGCCATCAGTTTTTTCGGCATCCGGGGAATAGGCAGTGTATTTTACCTGGCCTATGCCTTAAAAGAGGTTCACTTTAATTATGAAAGAGAATTGTGGGCCCTGGTGTCATTAACGATTTTGATTTCTGTGGTGATACATGGCCTAACCGCCCAACCGATCATCAAACACCTGAGGGACCAACTCCCGGTAGAAAAAACACCCGAGTAATAAGTTACAGCTGCATTAAGAATGGCATCTCCGTTTTTATAATTATGAAATCTCCTGTTTCTAACGGATGCTCCTGTTGCACCTGGCCAGCAACACCGTTTTCCATTTTGTTTAGCTCCACTTAACCCATATTTAAGATAGTTTTTGACGATTATTTGTAAGCATCTTTCTCAAGGATGCAGTTATTTATTAGTTGGTAGCAATGCGGTCGCCACAGCGAAAAGCAGCAATTCTAAAGATATTCCTACTTTTATAAAAACATAGCAGAAAATGAACACAGAGACTCAAAATATCAATATAGCCGACTATTATTTTGGATTTTTGAAAAATCTCAAACATGACAGCAAGCTTGACTTAATTTCCAGGCTTTCGGAGTCCCTAAAAACAAGTGAGAAGAAGGAGGACATTTCACTTCAGTCATTATTCGGAGCATATAAATCCAACGAAACAGCTGAGGAAATTATTGCCGAACTGAGAGCATCAAGAACATCTAACCATAACATTTAAACGCTTTGAGACAATATCTTTTGGATACAATATTTGTATTTTTTTTATTAAGGGGAAATACGATCTCAATAAGAAGACAGCAGAAGTTGGAGAAGAAAACTGCTTTATTTCAGAGATGACAGTTGCTGAAATAAAATATGGTGTTGAAAACAGCGGGAATATTGAAGATATGCGACCAATTGTTGAAGCTTTCATTCCAAAGTTCGCCGTTATCCCTATTTATGACTCTTTGGACATTTATGCAAAAGAAAAGGCCAAATTAAGAAAACGAGGTATGCTCATTGATGATTTCGACATATTAATTGGTGCGACCTCTATTATGCACAACATGGTAATGGTGACGAATAATGTAGACCATTTGAACAGGCTTGAAAATATAGAAATCGAAGATTGGTCTTCAATCAAAAGAAAATAGCACTGCTACCAACAATGCATTGCCAAAAGTTAGCGAAGGACATTGGAACATCAACTTTAGAACATGGCATCAGTGGTTTGGGGCATGACTCTTTCTAAAAACATTTCGATAATTTTATCATCACATTTCTTATCAGCATTACCGCCGGGCAGATGGTTTTAAAGCCCCCAACTGACGGCAATGCAAAACGTTGGGCGCAAGCTATGAACCTCTCCCGTCTTGAAATTGTTTTACACGAAATCGTGTAAATCTAAATCAGACAAGTCATGGCAATTGACAAAGTATTAATCACACAGTCTGATTTGTTTTACATTTTACTTGATTTGGATTGGTATCTACTCAATAATAAATTTGTAACCCCTACCATGGACGTTAATAAATTTAATGGAATTATCGTCGCATAATTTCTTACGTAATTTAGACACCAATACATCAACATTTCTACTGATTACAACTATACCTTCATCTTCCCAAATTTCTTTCATAAGTTTTTCCCTTGCTACGATTTGATTTATATTATCTGCAAATATTTTCAGTGCTTTTGTTTCTTTTTCCGATAGCGTAATACTTTTATTTTCAATTTTAAGAACACTACTATCTGTATAAAATCTAAAGTTTCCTAATTGTATGTAATCGTTATTATCGAGGATTGATTCTTTCTCTTCTCTTTTCCGAAACTTATCTTTCACATAAAAACCAACAAAACTCAAAGGAATAATCAATAGTATCAACAAAAAGGAATTAAACTTATTTTTCTTCAAAAGAGCAATTTCAATAACATAACAACCAACCTCAAGCGTACGACCCTTGCAAGGTGTTAAATCGCCTGTTTGGCTATTTATTTCGAATGCAAAGACAGTTTCCTTTTGTTCACAATTCCTCAAATTCACTATATAATCTTTTGCCAAAGCATTTTTTTGAAATGTTCGTTCAAATAAATTGATTAGTGTATCTGAAATAAAAATAAAGTTATTTTGAAAGGAAATCTGATATGTATTTTCATTTAATTTCTTAACCGGCAGCACTCTGGATGTAGAATCTTTAGCTGTAAGCAAAAGCTGGTGCCCTAAATCACGTAATACAACTATTAAATGATCCTCAGGAATTTCATTTTTTTTATTGATAAATGCAACAGCAGAAATCAAAATAGCAATTATCATGATTGAAGATCCGAATAGAATAAATGGCTTCATATGTGCAAAATAATCTATTAAGCCTTGGTTTTCGATGATTTACAAACGTTTTACATATCCTTTACAACTTTTTACTACTAAAAACCTTCCTGATAGTTGATGCCCGATATCTTTACTTTATTGTTTCACCAAATCAATTATAGTCATGAATATCTATAACCTTGCTTTTTTGCTCCTTTTTCAATTCCCCTTTGCCTGTAATCAGGCGTTCAAATTTCCACAGTCATCCCATGTCAAGGATAGTCAGCAAAAACAAAAAAGAGATAAGGCAGGAGCTGCAAACATCGTTTTTAAATCTACTGATGGCGGACAAACATGGCAGGACATTAGCGAAGGGCTGCCCGAACCTGTGCAGGATGAATATGGTATCTACAGAGAAGTTTTTTTTGCAAATGATAATGGTCTGTATTTAACTGCTGGAAATGGGATATATCACAGTAAACCAAATTCTAAAGCTCCTTTTTGGAACAAAGCGTTTTTCCCTGACGAACATAGCAGCATTACCCCCGGTAAGACTGGGATATTTGCATACAATTACAATGGCCAATTTTTACAAAAAATAAACGGAACGGGTGTATGGTCGCCGATATTCACAAATTTGCAGGAGAAAAAAGTACGCACCGTTTTTGAAACTGCCGGCGGTACCCTTTTCATCGGCTCCGACAAAGGCCTTTTTAAATCCACCAACAGTGGAAAAACCTGGAAACAGGTCCATACTGGCGGCTGGGTAATGAAATTGGTAGAGTCAACCGGTGTACTCATGGCGACCAGCATGAGGGGTATAATACGGTCCACCGATGATGGCGAAAACTGGGATTTGGTGATTAGTGAGGGCGGTGTTGGCATCGCTGTAGAACGCATCAAAGGTGGATTCGCTGCCATCACTTACAATACAGCGTCGAAGACCAGAAGAGTGCGAACATCCTACGACGGCGGAAAAACCTGGCAACCCATTGATGCCCGACTTCCGGCGACACTCTCCATTGCCTCAATTATTCAGGTTGGTCAATACTTCTTTTGTGGTCATCCTACCGGCATTTTTAGATCATCAGACAAGGGAAAAACATGGAAACTGTTACTTCCTTCTATAGAAAATAAGGTCTTCAATCTATCTGTTTCAGGCAACGTGATTTATGCCATACCCGGAGATGGAGGATGTTGAAAGATTCAGGTTAACTTTCATCCGGTGGGTGAAAATTTCCTCAAGTGGCGGATATGGTTAGAAAGACTAAAGTTTGTTGGTATAATAACCCCGATGTAGAACAAACCTGAAAAAATTTAATAAAAGCAAAAGAACAAAATCATACTGACCTGATTAATATGATTACTAAATAGAACAATAGATCGAACCATTGCAATTGTAGCATATGCATTAGATGATTTTTTAGAAGAGAATATTCATACCCATTAAAGTCGAAAAAATATTAAGTTAAAGCTACTTCGAAAAATAAGTAGTTCATATTAGCCATGCGCCTAAGTTGCCTTGCCAAAATTGGGGCTGCACATTGGAACATTAATTGCAGACCGCTATCAGCTTCGGTCCGGGCATGACAGTTCCAATTCAGCTTTTGTTGTTATATTATCCTTTATATTTTCAATTTGGCTTTGGTTCCGGGCAAGACCAGCCATGAATTCCCTGCCCTTCGCCAATGCATAACGTTGGGCGAAAGTTAATTCTCCTTATACGAAAGGCTTTAAAAATATATATTTACGAAAACAAAAATTAAACTGATTATTGAAAGGACATCAAACGAAGTTGTATTTCGCTTACCCTCCACAACTAAATTAGAAGATTTGCAAATAAATCGCTAATTTTTTTGCTTTCAAAGAGATATCGCGCAAATCTAAAGCAACCCAAAAGGAAGTAGATGAGTTGGTTAAGAAAATAAAAAAAGGACGTT
>JBBQOJ010000072.1:0-8430 GCA_038330815.1 Chitinophagales bacterium
TTGTACGACATGGCGGGCAACGTTTGGGAATGGTGCCACGACTGGTATAATGCGGATTATTATAAAACCTTAAAAAACACTACAGTGATAAACCCCCTGGGCCCGGATAAATCGTACGATCCGCAAGAGCCTTACACGCCAAAACGAAGTTTAAGGGGAGGAAGCTATTTGTGCAACGACAGCTATTGCAGCGGTTACCGGGTAGCCCGGCGTATGAAGAGCAGCCCCGATACAGGTTTGGAGCATACCGGATTTAGATGTGTAACAGGTACTTCACGTTAGCTTACTGAGCTGATCGATTGCTTGATAAAGCCATCAACTTTCTCCCAGTACAAGCGTTTCACATCAATTATCCCTTCCTTGTTATATTAAATAGACTGAGTATCGTTGATGTGTCTTTCAAATATGCCGACCTATGAGTCCAATTCAAGAAGGAGGCTGAACGCAAGCCGTTTCATAGAAATAGCTAACCCGGCTCAAGTTGGTGTAATTGGTATGATTTAAATTGTAATCTTTTATAGCCGTTTCTCAGCTGGGTATTGTCCGCCAAAACAATAATATAACCAAGCATATGGCGATAAATAAATTTATTATCCGCCAAAACCATATTAAAATTACTACTTTTGGCGGGTAATAATGAACAGGTATGAAGGCACAATCCATCATTGGCAGGGAAGCAGAAATCAGCATACTGAACAAGATGTTACATTCAACGGCTCCTGAACTGCTGGCCATTTATGGACGCCGAAGAGTCGGCAAAACTTTTCTGATCCGGAATTACTGTCATTCAAACATGATCTTTTCCTGTAGTGGTCAACTTAACGGGAAAACGAAAGAGCAGCTGCTCAATTTTACACGGCAACTTAATCAATGGTTTCCCAACCAGACTATATTGTCGTCGGCAACTTCATGGCAGGAAGCATTTGCGCAGCTGGAGCAATGCGTTGAAACTGTCCGGCGGAAGGGTAAAAAAGTGATTTTCTTTGATGAACTACCATGGTTTGAAAATCATAAATCAGGTTTCCTTTCTGCTTTCGGATATTTTTGGAACAATTATGCAAGCCGCAAAGATGATTTGCTGGTAGTAATATGCGGCTCAGCTGCATCCTGGATCATTGATAAGGTGGTTAACAACAAAGGAGGATTGCACAACCGAATTACCCAGCGAATGCGATTGCTGCCTTTTACGTTAAAGGAGGCAAAGGAATATCTACAGCACCGGCATATACATCCTGAACCCTATCAACTGTTACAACTATATATGGTAATGGGTGGAATTCCCGCCTATCTTAACGAAATAGAACGTGGAAAAAGTGCTGCCCAGAATATTGAAAATATGTGTTTTTCAAAAGATGGGCTGCTGGCAAATGAATTTGGTAATCTTTATGCAGCTTTGTTCAATACTCCTGAAAAACACATACAGGTAATTGAAACGCTGGCAAAAAAAAATAAGGGTTTGACCAGGACGGAATTATTACAGGCTGCAAAATTGATAACAGGGGGAGGAATGACCACTGTTCTGACGGAACTGAACGAAAGCGGTTTTGTCCAAAAGATATATCCTTTTGGTAAAAAAGAAAAGGACAGCCTGTATCGTCTTTCAGATGAATATTCATTATTCTATTTTAAGTTCATGCAGTTTCAAAAAGGGAATGAAAAAGGTCAATGGCTGGCAAGGCAGTCAACCCAGGCTTACATCACCTGGTGTGGGTATGCCTTTGAAAATACCTGCCTTAAGCATATAGAACAAATCAAGAAAGGGCTTCAAATCGGTGGGCTCCAAACCTCCTCTTCCTCCTGGCTGTCAAGTGGCAACACTAACAAAAGGGGAGCACAGATTGATCTGCTCATTGATCGTGCTGATCGCTGCATCAATATCTGTGAAATGAAATTCAGTACAACTCCTTTTAAGATCACAAAAAAATACGCGGAAGAATTGCGCAATAAGCTAATGGCGTTCAAGAGCGACACAGGTTCGCGCAAACAACTCATCCTGACCTTAATTACTACTTACGGGATAGAGGAGAATCTTTATAGCGAGCAGCTGGCAGAACAGCAGCTGACGATGGATACTTTATTTCTGTAACAGGATTGGTACAAAATTAAATTTCGCAATGGACTGAATTTATGAAGTATGCCACTATGCATAAACCATTCATCGCGCCATTGCTCCCGAAGTCCATTTTTTTCGCAGGGGAAATAAAACCGCCGACTTTTTTCAATGTCAGGCTCACAGGCTCAAGTGAAGTTAGATAGCGTTAATATGTTATGTAATCAACTATTGCAGGTGATCCTTTTTAAATTATTCGCAACAAAAAAATATACTGTCTTAACATAAATAATCACTTGGCACAGGAAACCGGCGCACACTGCCCGCCCATCCATTCCTACGCCTGTATGGTGGTCAAAAAGCTTTTAAATACGCCAGATTTAACGGAAACAAGTTAAACTATGGCGGATGCACCCCACTACACTACTATCACCCCTTTTTACCTTGATATCCATAAATTTGGTAAATTACCGCTTAAACGATTAAATATGAAAATGACGGTTGCTGTTTTTCCCGGTTGGATGCTCCTTACATTGCTGGCGTGCACGATCAATATTGTTGCCAATGCACAAACCCCCACGCCCCCTAAAATGGTACCGGAAATGACCGAGTTTTGGGAACCTGGAGTAGCCGTGGTCACCCCAGGTAAAGCGGAACAACAAGCGCTCCTTTCGGCTCCTTCTGATGCCATGGTGCTATTTAATGGTAAAGACCTTTCTCAATGGCAAACCCTGAAAGGCGGTGCAGCAAAATGGGAAGTTAAAAACGGGGCCTTCACAGTAAAAAAGGGCACCGGTGATATCAGCACCGTCAAAACATTCAATGATTTCCAACTGCATATTGAGTGGTTGATTCCAGCCAGTATCACGGGCAAAAGCCAGGGCAGGGGCAATAGCGGCATTTTTCTTCAGGGTGTGTACGAGTTGCAGGTACTGGATAATTACAACAACCGCACCTATGCCAACGGACAGGCCGGCAGCATCTACAAACAAACACCACCATTAAAAAATGCCATGCGACCCCCAGGCGACTGGAATGTATATGATGTAGTATATACAGCACCTCGTTTTAAAAAAGACAGCACCTTGTTCTCACCAGCGCGTGTTACGGTATTGCACAATGGTGTGTTGATTCTGAACAATTATACCATCGCCGGCCATACGCCCTATATCGGCCTGCCTAAATATAGTTTTCATGGTGACGGCCCCATCGTCCTGCAGGACCATGGCGACCCCAGCGAGCCGATCAGTTTCAGAAATATCTGGATAAGGGAATTGTAACATCCATTCAATAGTTACCAGTCACTGCCTGCAATCAGCTACCAAATTCATAAAAAAAAAGTTTAAATCAATCCTGCAATGATGAACCGCCCTGGTAATGGGTTTGCGCTGCTGGGGCTGTTATTTTTATCGGCCTGTTCGGGCAACGATCGTACCACCAGTAAATTTGCTGGTTGGGCAATTGCCGGCAATGCAGATAACAGTCATTACTCATCGCTTCACGAGGTGAATACAGCCAATGTCCAGCGGCTTAGGGTAGCCTGGGAGTATCATACCAACGATGTTGAACCCGGAAAAAAAAGTGAATTGCAATGTAATCCCATTATTGTGGATGGTACGCTTTATGCCACCTCTCCCGGGTTACAACTTTTTGCGGTAGATGCGGCTACGGGACTTCCGCGGTGGACGTTTAGCCCTCCCGGGATTAGTACTTCCGTTCATGTTAACCGGGGAGTAACCTTTTGGGGAAAGGGCAATGATCAACGGATTCTATTCAGCGCAGGGCCTTATTTATATGCTATCCATGCAGTTACCGGGAAGCCCATCCTCTCTTTTGGTGATTCAGGCAGGATCGATTTGAGGGAACAGCTTGATGCGGATGCCTCAAGGCAATACGTAATTGCTACCAGCCCGGGAGTGGTGTACAAAAACCTGCTGATCATTGGTTCAAGGGTATCAGAAAACAACGACGCTGCCCCGGGACATATCCGTGCCTTCAACCTGCTTACCGGCAAAAGAGCATGGATATTTCATACCATACCCCGGCCCGGGGAATTCGGGTACAACACCTGGCCAAAAGATGCCTGGAAATCCGTGGGTGGTGTTAACTGCTGGAGCGGCATGACGCTGGATGCGGAAACCGGCATCGTGTATGTTCCCCTCGGATCCCCCTCCTTTGATTTTTATGGGGGCAATCGCCAGGGTCAAAACCTGTTTGGTAATTCCCTGGTGGCGTTAGATGCCGCCACCGGCAAACGTCGCTGGCATTTTCAAACGGTACACCACGATCTTTGGGACCGCGACCTGCCCGCGGCACCTAACCTGGTAACCATCACCCGGAACAACAATACAATAAAAGCCGTAGCCCAAATAACCAAACAAGGTTTTGTGTTCGTGTTCGATCGAAAAACCGGCGAGCCTCTTTTTCCCATTCACGAAAAGCCTGTTCCTGTAGCAGCACTGGCGGGGGAACACCCATGGCCCACACAACCCTATCCGGAAAAGCCCTTACCCTTTGTACGCCAGGTGATGCGGGAAGCGGATATTACCACTATTTCAGATAGCGCTCGCAATGAAACTGTACAAAGGTTCAAGGCATTTAAAACCGGTAACCTTTTTACCCCACCAAGTAAAGAAGGCACTATCATATTGCCAGGCTTTGATGGCGGCGGCGAGTGGGGTGGCGCCGCTTATGATCCTGCCACTTCAACATTGTATGTAAATGCCAGTGAAATGCCCTGGGTATTAACCATGGAAGACGCACCTGCTCCTGGCGGCCCTGTATCGTTGGGAGAGAGCATCTACCGTACGGCATGTGCTACCTGCCACGGAACCGACAGGAAAGGGGAACAACATCTTTTTCCTTCCCTGGTGGGGATAGAAAAAAGAATGGCCGCCACAGCAATAAAGGAAATCATTACATCAGGCCGGGGAAGGATGCCCTCTTTTAAACATTTGCCAACGTCAGACCAGGATGCACTGGTTAACTTTCTTGCAGGAAAAAAAACTAAAGCGGTAAATACAAAACACGAAAAGTACCGGCCCGATGCCTTGCGGTATGTACACACCGGGTATCATCGTTTTGTTGATGACAATAACTACCCGGCCATTAAACCACCCTGGGGAATATTGGCTGCCATCAACCTTAATACAGGGGATATCTCCTGGAAAATTCCGTTGGGCGAATACAGCGAATTAACTGCAAAGGGTATTCCTGTTACTGGCACCGAGAATTATGGCGGATCGATTGTTACAGCCGGAGGCTTACTATTTATTGCAGCAACAAAAGATGAAAAATTCAGGGCCTTTGATAAGTTGACCGGAAAATTACTTTGGGAAACAACCTTGCCTGCGGGTGGATACGCTACACCTGCTACCTATATGGTGGGCGGAAAACAATATATTGTAATTGCTGCTGGTGGGGGAAAGATGGGGACCCCTTCTGCAGATAGTTATGTGGCCTTTGCGTTGCCTTAATTTTGTATTACGGCAGCACGCACCTATTACATTTTACCCTGATGTTTTTGTATATGAAATCTCAGCTCCAAAATTGGCAGTTGGCGCATTTCCCAAATAGTACGATCCCTTCCTGCACACATAGTAACTACGGCGGGCATGGTTGTTGAACCGGTTGGTGATGCAACAAGATTCAATTAATCCAATCAACGCCGGAAAAGAAGGGCATGTGCGGGTACGCGGCGCCAGGGAACACAACCTCAAAAATGTTTCCCTGGATATACCCCGCAATGCGCTGGTGGTATTTACAGGAGTATCGGGCTCCGGCAAATCCTCGCTGGCCTTTGGTACTTTATATGCCGAAGCGCAACGCCGTTACCTGGATTCAGTATCGCCCTATGCCCGTAGATTGTTTCACCAGATGCCTGTGCCCGAAGTGGATGAAATTGACGGCTTGCCGCCTGCCGTTGCACTGCAACAACAACGTGGTTCGCCCACTACCCGTTCAACCGTAGGCAGCGTTACCACTTTATCAAATTTGCTGCGGATGCTCTATTCCCGTGCGGGTGACTATCCAAAAAATCAACCCTTACTTTATGCTGCATCCTTTTCATCCAACACACCGGAGGGCGCCTGTCCGGAATGCCATGGCCTTGGGAAAGTATACGAGGTAACCGAACGCTCCATGGTTCCGGATGACCGGCTATCTATCCGCGAACGCGCCATTGCTGCATGGCCTGCTGCATGGCACGGACAAAATCTCCGTGAAATATTGATCACCCTCGGTTACAATATCGACAGGCCCTGGCGGGAATTGCCCAAAAAAGAAAGGGACTGGATATTGTTTACCGGCGAACAGCCTGTAGTACCGGTGTACTCCGGGTGGGAACGCGCAGAAGTAGCAGACGCGCTAAAACGCAAGCTCAACCCCAGTTACATGGGTACGTTTACCGGGGTACGCAAATATGTGCTCCAAACTTTTTCCAACACTACCAGCCCGCTCATGAAGAAGCGGGTGGCTCAATATATGCTGAGTGCCGAATGCCCCCTATGTTTAGGTAAACGGCTCAGGCGGGAATCGCTTGCTGTAAAATTTGCCGGTTATGATATTGCGGAAATTATGCGACTGCCCCTGGCACGATTGGCCAAATTGATGCAACCCTTTGCAACGGATGGAACTAACGATAAGGGAGCCACGAACAAGGAGCACCCGGAGAAAATAATAGTAACGCAACGCATTGTGGTAGATTTGCTGGCAAGGATAAACGTGTTGCTGGAACTGGGGCTTGGCTACTTATCCCTGGAACGAAGTACCCCCACGCTTTCGCCCGGTGAGCACCAACGCCTGCGGCTCGCTACCCAGGTGCGTTCCAATTTATTTGGGGTGGTATACGTATTAGATGAACCCTCTGCAGGCCTGCACCCGGCCGACACCGCCGCCTTGCTAAATGCACTCAGGCAATTAAAATACTCAGGTAATTCCCTTTTTGTAGTGGAGCACGAACTGGAGGTAATTCGCCAGGCCGACTGGATCGTAGATGTTGGCCCGGAAGCCGGCGAAAAGGGCGGGGAAATTTTGTACAGCGGTCCACCAGCCGGACTGGAAAAAATTCACTCCTCCCATACCCGCCGCTTTTTATTTGGCGAGCTGGTGTTTAAAGGCAATACGCCACGCGATAACAAAGGTTGGTTAAGTGTAAAGGAAGTTACCCGGAACAACCTGCAGGCAATTGAAGTGGATTTTCCGCTTGGCGTACTAACTACCGTTACCGGTGTTTCCGGTTCGGGTAAATCGAGTTTGGTGAGCCAGGTGTTGGTAGAACTGGTGGCTGCTGCCCTGGGGCATGTATTGCCGGTGGAGGAGGAACCAGACCGGTTGCAGCAGGATGTCCCGGTTACTATTGGGGGCAGGATCAGCCAGGGACTGGATACCATTAAGCGCCTGGTGCAGGTAGACCAAAAACCCATCGGGAGAACACCGCGGTCGAATCTCGCCACTTATACCGGGCTGTTTGATTATGTAAGAAAGATATTTGCGGCCACTAAATCGGCCAAAGCACGGAAGTATGATGCTGGCCGTTTCTCCTTTAACGTTGCCAAGGGAAGGTGCGACAACTGCCATGGGGAAGGGTTTGTAATGGTAGAACTGCTTTTCCTGCCAAGTGTTTACACACCTTGTCCCGTATGTGCCGGTACACGCTACAATGAAAAAACATTGGAAATAAAATACAAGGATAAAAATATCGCCATGGTATTGGGTATGACAGTGGAGGAGGCCTATGATTTCTTTTCAGATGAAATACCCGTAGCACGTGCGCTACAGGTATTGAAAGAGGTGGGACTTGGCTATCTCCGGCTGGGGCAACCGGCTACGGAATTGTCAGGTGGAGAGGCGCAACGGATTAAACTCGCCACAGAACTGCAAAGGGTGGGCAATGGCAATACCCTGTACATTTTGGATGAACCTACCACGGGACTGCATCCCTCCGATGTTGAAAAGCTGGTGGTACAATTGAATGGGCTTGTTGAAGCAGGCAATACCGTGATCTTAGTGGAACACGACATGCGGGTAGTAGCCGGCAGCGACTGGGTAATTGATATTGGCCCGGGTGCCGGTGATGAAGGTGGAAAGGTAGTAGCAGCAGGCACACCGCGTAAAGTGGCAACAGCAAAAGGAAGCAGTACAGCGCCCTACCTTGCAAAATTTTTACGTGGCAGTGATACCATTAATAAATGATAGACGATGACAACTTAAAAATGGTTTTGGCACTTTGTTTTTTAGTAACTTATTTGTGGTGGCTGAATAAGCAGGATGTTGCAACTCGGTTATTTAAAGACAAGCTCCTTATTTGGGTAAATAATATTTACATTGGATATTTAGGGAAGTACAAAAAAAGCTGCACCTGCTTGCAACGAGCAGGTGAT
>JBBQOJ010000073.1:0-8365 GCA_038330815.1 Chitinophagales bacterium
TATCAGGTACCGTCTGCAAGCCAATAGTAGCATAGCTACCATTGGCTTGCAGAACAATTTTCCAATCATTTCCCTTGCTTACCGATTTTAACAACAACTCGTTGTTTCCTTTTTTTAGCGGAAGCAAACATTCAAATTGCAATTGAATATTCCGCTCCCGTTGAATGGCTGTAAACTTATTGGCTTGTGCGTTTTGATACACCGGTTTGCCGTTAAGCCAAATAATTAACGCATCGCTGTGGCTGATGGACAGGGTTACTGTTGTATCAACAGCCGATTGCACGTGTGTATAGGCATAAGCTGCACCTGCTATGCCTTTGCCAAAATTATTTTCCAGATTTAGGTTTTGCATTTCGCTTAAAGCAGGAAATTCTTTTTTCAATTGCAACTGGTAACGAAAGGATGAATGTGCAATAACATAATCACCCACTTTTTGGGCCTCCTCCATGGGATTTTCCATCTGCTTCCATTGCGCCTGTAGCTGCAGCCCCACAACAAAGAGCACAAAAAGAATAAAGCATTTTTTAGTATTAGTCAACATGTATAGAAGTGTTTTTATTGATTTAAAAATAATTTTACCGCTTAATTTTCCGGGGATCAATATTGATTTCCTATCGATTAAAATATTCGCTGAATGGTCCTTTATTTAGCAGCAGATTTTGCTGATTGGGTGCTACCATAATTTTCAATTGCAAATTTTGATTGGCTGTTTCCAAATGGAATCAGTCCATCAGGATTTTATTGGGATGCAGTAGTATCCATATTGCGGAACAAAATTCTTTTCATTAAATTTCTTTTCCAGCAACTGCATACTTGCTGTGTAAGGCAGGCTTGGTTTTAATGCGGTATCACCGGAAATATCTTTGCGGATAGAAGCGAATGATGTAAATAAATCCTGTAATACAGGCGCTTTAAAATCATATAAACGAAAACGGATGACGACACTATCACCAGCTTTAAAATCATGCGGTTGATTCCAACTGGGAAAATGATTATCGCAATTTTTATACACATACTGTTCCCTTACTACCGGCAATGTAATGGTGATAACGGCCTGTTTTCGATCCCTTGCTTCATGCAAACCAATACCATAATCTCCCAGGTTATTTCCCTGTTCAGTTAACATCCACAAGGCTTTTTTCGCCGTGGCAGATTGAAAGCCAATGGATGGTGTGGCAAAATCGCCACTGCGCTGTTGTATACGTGAAAATCCACCATCATCACTTAGTTTTGGTACATCGGTTAAAATGATTGGTTTATCCGGGCCAATATCCTGTACCTCATACAATTTGGTCGAATAGCGCAACCTCCGCCACGGGTAGCGATTGCCATTGTAAGCAACAGCCGGCATCAGCACATAATTGGATACGCTCCAGTTGTTGAACACAATATTTGCAGACAAAGCAGCATTGGTTACACTCCCCGTTTTACAGTAAAATGCAACGGTAAAGTCCACCTTATCTGGCTTGGTTACAACAGGACTAGCCTTTGTGGTTACTTTCCAGTTGCTTTCTTTAAAACCCATTACAATGGGTGCTCCATTAACTTCCCTTTGCTGTTGGTGCACGAGCAAATTATATTGCGAAGTATCGTATTGCTGTATACCAACCTGTATAACAGCATGATTGCTTTGCAGCAAATCTGCAGTGCTTTTATCCCATTGGGCAGACGATAAAAAAGGAGTAAAAAACAGTAACAATAAACAGCAACGCATGGTAAATATTATTTTCTATGTTTAGCAAGTTGAATGATTCAATTTGTAAATTCTAATAAGGCAGATCATTGCTAAAACTATCCGGAAGTTTTCTATTTCCATATTCGTTGTACAGCAAGGGGTCGCCAACTACAATCACAGTATCCTTACCAAATTGTGAATATGCGCCTACCATAAAATTATATTAATGATGTTGTAAAAATGGTTTAGCCGGTTTGGTAAGCGTAAGTGTTCTCAATTCTTTGAGGTATAATTTTTTTTATTTTTTAAAAACGAGATGGTTAGCTGCGGGATGAGCATCGGCCATATCAATTTGTCATTCACCACCCGATTTTTACTATCTGCATTAAATTGAATACCAAATAAACGCAATAAATTATTAACCTGCACTTGTATAGCATTGAGCGACTCATTGCCCAGCACCACCAATACGCCACCTTTAAAAACGTCACAATGTTTTTCCTTGTCCAACGGGCATCCACATCTTTTTGGCACCCACTGTTAGGGTCCTCTTTCCATTGTTCAGGTGCTGTATCCATTTCCAGGAAATCCGCCAGACAAACCATTACAAAATAAAAGGGGGCAATTTTTGATAAATGAAAACAGTGTCCCTTTCTATGCTATTTTATAAACAGTCATTCAATCAGCCGGCATACCTTCTCATCACCTGCCCTTTACAACCCGGTTGAATGGTTAATATTTTACCGGCAAGTGGCTGTGTCTTCTTTTCCACGGGAGTCAAAACATGTTGTGAGCTGGTAATAAACAGGGTGTTGAGTCCTTCGCCCCCAAAGCAACAACTGGTGGGATGAGTAAAAGGTAATTCAATGCTACTGCATCTATTACCAAGGTTATCAAATTGAAGTATCATACCGCCCCCCCACATGGCAATCCATAAATTTCCAGCCGCATCAACACACAAACCATCTGGAAACTCCTGTTCACCAAATTCAATGAAGTTTTTCCGGTTGCTGATGCTTCCATCCGTCCCGTTATAGTCGTATGAGTATACTACCCGCTTGTTGGTATCAGCGAGGTAAAATAGTGTACCCGAAGGCGACCAGTCCATTCCATTGCTTAACATCAGCTTACGCCCGATACATTGTACCGTTTGATCAGGCCGAAGCTGGAATAAATCACCAATCGGTTTCATTCCATCGAACGTCATGGTACCGGCTACAAAATTGCCCAGCGGGTCTACTTTACCATCGTTAAACCTTGTTTCGGGGTAGTAAGGCTGGGGGTTATGGAAAAATGTTACGGGAGAATCCTGGGTGATAGCTGTAAACCCAAATCCCCCGTGCGCTGCAAATACAACACCACCGTTTTCCCTCAGCGCAACTACGCCGATTGGCTGACCGATATTCTTTTTTTCAAATTTTCCGTTGGCCGGATCACCCGAATAAAAATCGCCGGCAAACAAATCAACCCAATACAAACGGTTGGTGGCAACATCCCAAACGGGGCCTTCGCCATGCTCCATACGTAAATCAAAAACGGTTTCAATTATCATTATCCCTCTTTTAAATTACCTTGTTTCCATCATTGCCCTTTCAATGGCCATTTGCACACCACGTAACTCTGCCAGCCCCCTCAGCCTGCCAATGGCAGCATAGCCAGGGTAAGCATTTTTTGTAAGATCATCCAGCATTACATGGCCATGATCTGGGCGCATGGGTATGGCTGTAATCCCATCTTTTGTATCATTTCTTCTTTGCTCTTCAATAATAATTTCTTTAATAATGGCATACATATCCGCATCGCCTTCCAGGTGATTGGCTTCAAAAAAATTAAAGGTACCGGGTTCTTTTGTCACCGACCGCAAATGAATGAAGTGAATTTTATGGGCAAACTTTTTTAGCATCGCCGGCAAATCGTTATCGGCCCTTGCACCCAACGACCCAGTGCAAAAAGTAATACCATTGGCTGGTGAATCAATGGCTTCAATTACCTGTTGAATATCCTGTGCAGTGCTCACTACCCTGGGCAACCCCAATAATGGAAACGGCGGGTCGTCCGGGTGAATGCACAACCTTGCGCCCACTTCTTCTGCCACTGGCACTACGGCGCGTAAAAAATAATAGAGGTTCTCCCGCAATTGCGTTTCTCCAATAGCATGCTTATACTCCAATAATATTTTTTTAAACGCTTCCTCTTCAAAGCGCTCGCCGGTTCCGGGCAATCCCATCAGGATGGAATTTTTGATATGTTTTATTTCTTCCGGTGCGGAATTTTCAAATTTGTTAAAAACCTTTTTTACCAGGTCCGGTTTATAGTCATTTGCTGCACCAGCCCGTTGAAGGATACAAATATCGAAAAGGGCAATATCTTCCCAGGCAAAACGTAACGCCAACGACCCATCGGGCATCTCGTATTTTACATCCGTTCTTGTCCAGTCCAGTACCGGCATAAAATTGTAACAGATGGCTTGTATGCCACAGGCAGCGAGGTTACGGATCGTTTGCTGAAAAGCAGCTATGTATTTTTCCCGGCCCGGGAGTCCCCGCTTAATATCATCGTGTACCAACACACTTTCTACCACGGCCCAATGCAAGGGCACAAGACGATCATTGCCTGCTTCAATGATGCGTTGCCGTTCCTGGATATCACCTATACTCCACACCAGGCCTGCTGGGTGCTGGTGCAGGGAAGTAACCACGCCGGTGCAACCAGCCTGCCGTATAGCTGCTAAACTAACTTCATCGTTTGGGCCAAACCATCGCATTGTATGTAACATAGGTACTGTACTTATTAAGTTTGATGTGATTATCTGAACCTGATGATTGTTCATTCAGGCAGGCATTCACCCTTCATTTTTTACTTTTTACTTTTAACATGCCGTTTACCCCATTTTCTTTTTTCTTTTGCTCTTCCTTCACGCTTCCGGGTATACCCACGCCAATACCTCCATCAATCCTGAATGACTGGCCAGTAATAAAGGTAGCTTTTGGAGAACACAGGTACACCACCAGGTCGGCTATTTCTGCCGGTTGTGCTACCCGTTTTACCAGGTGCATGTTGATACTCTCCTGTTCTATCAGCGAAGGGTCGGCAGCCTGTGCCCATGAGTCTACTACCATCGGCGTGTATACGGTACCGGGGCATACGGCCACACACCTTACCGATGGTGCAAAATCAACTGCTACAGATCGGGTAAAACCCAGCAACGCTGTCTTAGCCGTTACATAATGCACTGCATTGGCAGTGGCTACAAAGGACTGCACAGAGGCGACGTTTACAATGCATCCGCCACCGCCTTCCAGTATTAACGGAAGACAATACTTGGTGCAAAGAAAATAAGATTTTAAGTTGGTGCCCATCACCAGGTCCCATTCTTCTTCTGTACAATTCATTGCATTGGAATACCGTTGAATACCGGCATTATTTACCAGGAAATCAACACGGCCAAAGTGGGCTGCACATTGGTTTACTGCTTTCTGCACGTCGTCAGCTTTAGACACATCCGCCTCGATGAAAAGCAGCTCCTCCTTACAAAAAATACTTTGTATGGCTTCCCCGGATGCTCTATCCACATCCACTATGCAGGCATTTATGCCCTCTGCAATAAACGCCTTTGCCACTGCCAGTCCGATACCCTTGGCCCCCCCACTGATGAAGGCTGTTTTTTTAAGTTGTGTACTCATACAGGAAATATTTAAAATCTTACAATCAATAACAATTTTGGTTCTGGTTCCGGTCGGTGTCCTCACCGATTTTAGCTGAAAATTTTCATTTTCTGCGATGGGCTTTCCACACTGTTTAGTAAATACATCATGGGCATCATTTATCCAACACCTTTACCAACTGTACTGCATCTGCAGATACAACCCCCGCAGTTCCGTTTGCCAGTATGGCAACAGTAACCTGCTCGCCGGCAACTAAATCCAACTCCCCTACCTGTACCCACAAGCCGGAAGTTTGTCCTTCTATGGCCACCTCATTATGGATGATGGAAACATTGGTAGTACCTTGCTTTGCTTGAATGGCAATACTTGTTTCGGGTGCCGCTTTGGTGTTTATATTATAATAGGAATACAGCCGGTATTTACCAGCTTCGGGTACTTTCAATAAAAACTGAACGCTGGCACCGTTAACCGGCTGCTGAATCTCCAACGCACTGGCACCATAGCGTTTATTTGTAACTGCCTGCCAGGGTCCTGAAATTTTCACGACGTTACCGTCGGCATTGTCGCAAAGTATATCAGCAGTCCGTCCATCAGCAGTAGGGTTACTCACCAATGTTTGCTGCAACTCTTTAACCGCTATATCCTGTATGCTTTTTTGTTGATCTATGGCCATGCAAGCCGCTACGGCAGCAGATTGGCCAAGTACCATAAAAACCGGTTCCATCCGGATAGATCCGTAGGCGATATGTGTTGCGGATAAACAAACCGTTACCAGCAAATTGGTACATTCATTTCTTTTTGGAATGATGGACCGATAGGCAACCGGGTAAGGTCCAAAACCACCCACCTGCACATCGCCTTCGTTTTTTACCATACCTTTTACCACCACCCGCTGGCAGTTGTGAGAGTCCATTGTATAAGCAGCCATACCAACCCCATCGGTTACTGTTTCATTGCCCTCGCAATTGGCCTGTGTCATTACATAAGCACCATTCAGGCGCCGGGCTTCCCGTACATACATCTGTGGACTCCAGTTGCCATTGCCTGTATATTCATCTTTGGGATAACCCCATTGCAGCATCAGATTGCGCAGGTGCAATGGCATGCGCTCATCATGACCTATAAAATACAAAAGACCCTTTGCATATTCTTCATGCAACTGCTGAATTCTTTTTCGCCTGGCATAACTTGCCTCCGGATAATCATAATTCATTCCAATCATATCTGTAGAGAAAGGCCCGTTGTTGTTAATATCCGTTTTGTAATTAGGCATCAAGTCAAATTTTAAAAAACCCCATAAATCTTTTGAAGGATTTTTCCGGAGATAACGCAACAGCAATTCATACCGGGCAGCATCGTAGTTGGCAGGTATTGTAATGGGTATCCTGTTGGCTGGCTCACTGGTAAGGCAAATTCTAAAGTTGTAAGCCTGCATTTTTTTATCGCCGGTACCCGGTGCGTCAAGTGGCTGGCTCGATACTCCCCACACCAGGCCACTGGACGGATTACCTGGTATTTTGTAAGGATCAATACCATCTGGAAACTGGTGTTTATCTCTTAGCTGCACCCCATTATATGTTTCGTTGAATTGGCTGTTGGCTTCCCGCCCGGTAAAATAAGAAACGCCTGCACGGGACATCAAGTCGCCCTCATAACTGCAGTCAATGTACATTTTTGCAGTAATTTTTTTGATGGGAAAACCTTTCCTTCGCTCTGCCGGTTCAAACTCCGCATATTGAATGCGGCCATTATTTTTCCCCACTTTTATCACCTGGTACTGATACAGAATGGTTATCAACGGGTGCGTGGCATAGCGCTTAAAAATATTTTCTGCTACATGCGGCTCAAATGTCCATTGCTCAAACTTACCATAATGCTTACCGGCTTTCCGGTAAAAATCCTTGGCTAGCCCTGTTATGGCATATTTATTTCCAATATTTGTATACCCCAGGCCACCGGATGATAAGCCACCTAACTGCCTGCCCGCTTCAATCAGCAGCACTTTTTTACCCATGGAGGCAGCAGTGCATGCAGCTATTACGCCGCCGGAGGTACCGCCATATACACAAATATCGTACTGGGCTAAAAGGCTGGCTGGACTAAATAAGCAGAGCAAGTAAATCATTGAATTTTTCATAAAATATTTGTTTGAAGGATGATGCGGCCTGCCTGTTGCCTGTTAATGGAAAAGTGTTGCCCGCTTACCGCTAAGCCCTTACTGATTAATGGGTAACGAATACTATAATCGCCCTGGAAACCCCGGAAACGGACGATGCCATCTCCATTGGATTGTAATTTTAATTGGGTGGTCCAATCCTGGCGAATTAATTTTTTTACCCGCTGATACACTGGTTTTAATTCATAAGAAGGGGAATCATTTGTTTTCCATTCAACTGCCATACTCATAAAGCCCCAAAAAATAAAAGCCTCTATAGCAGGGTGTCCAAACGCACAGGTGAGGTATTGTTCTACAAAATCGGCCTGCATTATATCAATCTGCTCCTGGGTATAGAGCGGTGATGCATTGTTTTGAAATTGTTCGGTTGTAAAATCGCCGTTATTAGCTGCTAGTTTTACGCCTCCTTTTTTAAGATGATCCGTATGAGCCCAAAACTCAGTAACATGCAATGGCAATCCCGCTTTTGCCATTTCGCTGTAAAAGGCCATTTGATCCGCCGGTTGCTGCCAGCCATCGTGGCATTGTAAACCCAGGGCATTGGGCTGGTTACCGGTAAGGCGCAAACGCTGAATCAATTCGATGTACCGGCGGCGTTGTAGTTGTGGCGTTACATCGGCGCCGGTGTTGGATTTCAATGGCTTTGGCCAGGGTAGCTCCAGGCCATAATCGTTGATGGTATAAATAGCATCGGGATCTTCACTCCTTACTATTTGCATCACAAAAGAAATATATTCCGCCATATTTTCCACGCTTTCAAAATGGGGCCATTGGCGTTTGGATAAATTTTTAAGCGCCGGTTCCCACAACATTTCATTTACCGCATCCCACACTTTTACCCTGCCTTTA
>JBBQOJ010000074.1:0-8326 GCA_038330815.1 Chitinophagales bacterium
ATTAACAGAGATCATGATATTGGCCTTACTATCTGCCATATCACTCAGGCGCTGGTGATTGGTAACGGCGATGCGAAACATGGTTTCGATCCCGCGGGTAGGTTTTTCAACGGGTAGGATGATGGGGCTCACTGGCGCTGCATCATCAATACCCCGTTCCGCAACGTGATCTGGCACACCGGGTAAAGGTGGCGGTGAAATGCTGTTATCCTTTTTCAACAGCCGGTCGAGGTTTGCTTGCTTTTTACCATTGAGCAATTCACGGCAATAGCTGGTATGATAGTGGTGCGATTGAAAGAGGGCGATGGTACTTTTTCGCCATTCCCCTTTATCCATTTTGCTGCCGGTAGTGGCCTCAAACTCCTTCCGCATTTGTTTGTTATAATTGCTGAAGTCGTCGGTACCCAGGTGAAAAAGATCGGCATCGCACACGATCTGCTCTACCAGTGTAACGGGATGTTGTGGCATACTGGTAGCAAGAATGCAATTGTTAACCTGTAACACCAAAGATTCCTCCACGCCCTTCCCCGCCAAAAAACTTGCCGCCAGTGAAGCGCCCTTTTCCTCGTGCTTGTTGCTGCCAATGGCACTGTACCCTATATCGTGAAACCAGGCAGCAGCCGTTACAACAAAATAATCATGTTCATTTAATTGATAATGACGGGCCACCTGGCTGGCGGCAGCTACTACCGCCCGGGTATGATCAATGGTATGAAATAACAATTGCTGCTGATTGTTGGAGGAATAATAAGCGGTTACATATTCCTTCACCTGTTCTGTTATAACCTGGTAACCCATGTTGGTTGCGTGTTTTTTTTATTGCGGATGCTGGTATTGTGGTGTAATAGCCCCCGCTTGTTACTTGCTAAACCCAGGTTAAAAACGGAAACCCAATGAAATATAAGGAAAAATGTTCTCTTTTGAAAGTCCGGAGTACCCTGTATTACCAAAAGATGTGCAGGAATAATTTACAACCCCGCACCATAGCCGGTATGCCAGCGCCGTGACTGTTCACCGGGTAACCAAACCTTATCCAAATCATGGTACATGATCAATCCAATGGCATCGGCCAAAAGGCAAGCCTTAACACCAAACAACTTCCTTCATTGTCCAGTTGCTGCACTATTTGTACCTGGGCAGTAACTACCTCTCAATGGCAAATGCCCCCCTGCAGGCAACTACAACAAAGTGGAAAGTGACCAGGAAGCTGCTTACCCTTTTTGCGACTTAAAGCGTCTTACTTTTGTAGTACAAGTATTGTATAAAAAAACGACAAATCAAAGGTAGCAACGCATTTACCTGCAGCAATGTACAAGAAAGGAAATTAGTTGTACAAAGGAGGAATTTATAACACTAACTAACCTTTACGAGGTAGCTGCCTGGATTGGGAAGCCTGATTCTCCCGGTAGTTTTACACCGTTTTATTACAAACTGCCAACTGGTCGAGTACGGCTATCAAACCCGTCCAACCGGTTTGATGTGCGGCACCGAGCCCCTTGCCCGTATCACCATTAAAATATTCGTAGAAAAGCAGGTGATCCTTAAAATGAGGATCATTATTAAAGGTTGGGTGCTCACCGAAAATGGCCCTGTCTCCTTCCGCATTTTTAGTAAACAGGCTGTACAATCGTTGACTGAGTTCACCGGCAATTTCGGCTAGAGAATAATAGTTCCCTGAATGCGTGGGGAACTCCACCCTAAAATCTGAAGAGTAATATTCGTGCAGGTTATACAGCGCATCAATCAGTAAAAAATTGAGGGGCATCCAAATGGGACCACGCCAGTTGCTGTTTCCACCAAACATGTTGGTTACGCTTTCGGCAGGGTTGTATTGAATTTCGTATTCAACGCCATTAAGGTGAAGTTGGTAAGGATCGTCCCTATAGATGGCTGATACCGACCGTATCCCATGTGGTGATAGAAACTCCGCCGGGTCGAGCATGCGTTTTAATAGCAGTTTGAGGCGGTGCCCCCGCAGCAGGGAAAACAGGTGTTGTTCACCATCCCCTTTTTTATCTTTCCACGAACTGACAAGGGTCGCCAGGTCGGGCCGCTGTTGGCTAAACTTTTCCATGTGCTGATAAAACGCGGGCAGTTGCTGCCAGGTTTTTTCATTGAAAATAATGGTGGCAAACATCGGGATTAATCCTACCATGGACCTTACTCTTAACCGCCGGGAGGTTCCATCCGGCAATTTCAGCATGTCATAATAAAATCCATCTATATCATCCCATAACCCTTCATCATCTTCCCCCATATTGGTAATGGAACCGGCGATGAATAAAAAATGTTCCGAAAACTTGATGGCCATATCAATATACAACGGATTATGCAACGATAGCTCGAGGGCTATCTGCACCATATTTAAGGCATACATGGCCATCCAACTGGTGCCATCTGCCTGTTCCAGCTGACCGCCACCCGGCACCGGTTCACTGCGGTTAAACAGGCCGATATTATCCAACCCTAAAAATCCGCCTTCAAAAATATTATTGCCATTACTGTCTTTGCGGTTTACCCACCAGGTAAAATTGATCACCAGTTTTTGAAAAACACTTGCCAAAAACGCATGATCCCCCACCCCTTTCAAGCGGCGGTCTATCTGGAAAATCTTCCAGGCCGCCAGCGCATGCACCGGTGGGTTGGCATCGCTAAAATCCCACTCGTAGGCCGGCAACTGCCCATTGGGATGCATGTAATTGGCCTGCAATAACAGTTTGAGTTGTCCCTTGGCAAAATCGGGATCAATGGGTGCAAAGGCAATGGTGTGAAAAGCCAGGTCCCAGGCCGCAAACCATGGGTACTCCCATTTGTCGGGCATCGACATGATGTTATGGGCTGAAAAATGTTTCCATTCCTGGTTGCGCTTTTTCCCCGCGCCCGTTACCGGTTGTCCCTTACCGTTAGTTCGATGGCGCCATTGATTTACGTCGTACTGGTAGTATTGCTTACTCCAAAGCATACCCGCCCATGCTTGTCGTTGCACCTGTTGCAAGTCGCTGGTGAAACCTGCTCCCTGCTTTTTTTTATAGAAGGCATCTGCTTCCATTATCCTTTGGCTAAATGCCTGGTCGAAGCCATCAAAAGGGGCTGGCAATTTGGTATTCACCAATCGTAGTTTGATGGTGGCGCTACCGCCTGCGGGTATCGATAGCTGGTACCAGGCCGCAGCGCGGGTACCTTCCTGTAAAGGGTTAACCGCGTGGTGATTTTGGTACACCACGTAATTATGAATGCCGTCTTTACAATAGGGCGAAGCATTGGGCGTTTGATACCGGCGTTGGTTATTGGTTTCATTATTGGTAAATAAAAATGTTGCCTCGCCTTCAGCGTAACAAAACATTTCTCCCAGCGTTTCATGTTGTAATAACAGGGTATTATTACCGAGATACGTGATCAGCGGTGGCTCCTTTTCCACCTTACCCTGCCAGGTGTTGCGAAAAAAAATATGTGGCAGCAGGTG
Organism: Chitinophagales bacterium; assembly: GCA_038330815.1. GTDB lineage: Bacteria > Bacteroidota > Bacteroidia > Chitinophagales > Chitinophagaceae > Ferruginibacter. Next base: position 3,464 of record JBBQOJ010000074.1, read on the forward strand.
AAGTTCTGCGTTCCTGGAAGAACGATTATGGGCCGTGTACCTGCACAGGATATCATCGGTATCATTTTTTGCATACTCCGCCTCAATATCAAAATAGTGATTGCCTTCAAATAAGCCGGTATCAATCAATTCAAATTCCGGGTCCAGCCTGGTACGCCGGGCGTTTTCACGAACCAGCCGGTTATAGGGAAAGGCTTCCTGCGGGTATTTGTACAACATTTTATTATAACTGTGGGTGGGCAGGCCATCCAGGTAATAATACAATTCCTTTACATCCTCCCCATGGTTACCTTCCAGGTTGGTAAGGCCAAACAGCCGCTCTTTCATGATGGGATCGTTCCCATTCCAGCAGGCAAGCGAGATGCAAAGCAGTTGCCGATCGTCGCAAAAACCGGCGATGCCATCCTCGCCCCAGCGATAGGCGGTGCTTCGGGCCATATCGTGCGATACCCCATTCCACACATCCTCACCGGTTCCATTATCCTCCCGAACAGTGCCCCATTGCCTTTCGGAGAGATAGGGGCCCCATTTTAACCAGTTGGCAGAATGGTTATAATGCGCGGCCAATCGTTTTTCTTCGCTGATCATTTAATAATATTATAAGATGGAAAATATTGCACCCTGCACCACAAGCATACACTACAAAAAAACGGCGGAATGGTTAGTGTTTATCGCTGGTATTTTGAAGACCGCTTGCTGCAGCAGTATCCAGGTACCAGCTTAGTTCGCCATCGACGGGGCGGATTAACCGGGCAGGAAACAAAGGTATATTGGCCGGCCCTTCCAATACATTGTGCACGGCCTGCGCCTTATTTTCACCATATACCAGGAAAGCTACCCGGTGGGCCAAGTTGATGAGCGGTGCGGTAAAACTGATGCGAAAAACCTGTAGCTCCGGCAGGTACACTGATTGCACTGTTGCCTCCGCTGCAGTTAAAATATCAGTAAAGGGAAAGAGGGACGCAGTATGTGAATTATCGCCCAGGCCCAGTAACACCAGGTCGAACCGGGGTGGCTGGTGATTGAAATGGAGGTTGATTTGCTGCATATATTGCGCAGCAGCTTCCGCCGCTTCTACCAACGTATTTACAGGAAACACCTGCGCAATATTGATGTGTAGCGGGTGAAACAATACGCGGTTAATCATTTTAAAATTACTATCGTCATCCGTTACCGGAACATAGCGTTCATCTCCAAGGAAAAAAAATACCTTACTCCAATCTACCTGTAACCGATAGGCATCCGAAGCAAGTAAGGCATAAAATTTTTCGGGAGAAGATCCGCCCGATAAGGCAACGGTAAAGCGGCCGTTTTCCCGGATACACTGTTGCGCGGTAAATACAAAGTATTCCGCCAGTTGGTTTAATAATCCAGGTACCGTGGGTTGGATGAGCAGGGTCATGGCTGGCTTATTTTTTTAATTGATGAGGCAGGGTAAACCAATGAAATCCGTCCTGGGCAATCAATGCTTCCGCTAATTCGGGGCCCCAGGTATCGGCCGCATAATTTGGAAAACTCAGGCTTTGTTTGCTTTCCCAGGCGCTGAGGATGGGCATAATTAATTCCCAGGCTGCTTCTACCTGGTCGCCCCGCATAAACAAGGTCTGGTCACCCTGCATCGCATCCAACAGCAGGGTTTCATAGGCTTCTGGTGTTTCGGTGGGATAAGTTCCTTTATAATCAAACACCATATCTACCGGGTTTAATACCATATTCAGGCCGGGCCGTTTTGCCTGTACCTGCAGGCGGATGCTCATTTCCGGCTGGATGCTGATAATGAGCCGGTTTTGTTCCCAGCTTTCCGACACTTCCGGCGGAAAAATGGAGTGCGGTACATTTTTATACTGGATACTGATAACGGAGGAGGACTGCTGCATGCGCTTACCCGTGCGTACATAAAAGGGCACCCCCTCCCATCGCCAGTTGTCGATGAAAAATTTAATGGCGGCAAATGTTTCGGTGTTGGAATCTTCTTTTACATTTTTTTCCTGCCGGTAGCCGGGTACCTGTTGACCTTCCATCCATCCTTCACTGTATTGTCCACGTACCACTAACTTTTTGGTGGCGCCGGGGGTAAACCTCCGCATGGCCTTTAATACATCCACTTTATGGTCGCGTATCTCATCCGCGTTAAAATTTACCGGCACCTCCATAGCAATGATGCACAACAACTGGAGAATATGGTTTTGCACCATATCGCGCAGGGCGCCGCTACCTTCGTAGTAACCGCCCCTATCGTCAACGCCTAGTTGCTCGGTAACGGAGATTTGTACATGATCGATAAAATTACGGTTCCATTGTGGCTCAAATAAAGAGTTGGCGAAACGGAATGCCATGATATTCTGCACGGTTTCTTTCCCCAGGTAATGATCGATCCGGTAGATTTGTTTTTCATCAAAGATGCCCTGCAGCAACTTATTGAGCTCACGTGCAGAATCAAGATCGTGCCCAAAGGGCTTCTCAATTACAATACGGGTTTTTGCAATATTCTCACACAAGGCATTTTTACCTATATTTTCAGCGATCACAGCAAAAAGCTGCGGCGCCACCGCCAGGTAATAAAGGATATTCGCTTCTAATTCCCATTCCGCTTCCTGTTCTTTAATTTTTTCTGCGAAGGCCGCATAGGTATCCGCATCCTTCACATCCGACGCCTGGTAGGCGATGTGTTGCGCAAATTCATTCCATTTTTCTTCGGATGCTTTCCCCCTTCTTGAAAACTTATTGATTCCCTCCAATAACACTTCCCTAAACGACGCATCGGTTAACTTCGTTCTGCCGGTACCGATAATGGAAAATTTTTCAGGCATCCATCCATCGAGAAAGAGGTTGAATAAAGCGGGGGTAATTTTTCGTGCATTTAAATCGCCGGTGCCGCCGAAAATAATAAAGATGGTGGGTTGCAGGTTGATTGATTTCATAACTATTGATATGCCTCTTTGATAAATAGTTGTATGTTGTTGAACGGTAATTTTTATGATTACAGACTATACTTTGGCAGTTGTTTTAGGCGGCCGCTACACTAAATGATCGCCCATGTACGTGGCCTGGAACTTTAACAACTGCAGGGTATGTATACACGCAATGAAAAATATGCTTTGCCGATGCTATGTTTACCTGGTGATGTTTATTTCCAATCTGTATGAAATACGCCTTCCTTTCCCACCAATTCGTAGGTATGGGCACCAAAATAGTCGCGTTGGGCCTGTACCAGGTTAACCGGCATATTCCGGCTGCAAATGGCATCAAAATAACTGATGGCGGCTGCATAGGCAGGTACTGCAATACCGGCGGTAACCGCGGTGCTAACAACGGAACGCATGCCAGGCAATGCTTCTTTCAGCAACAACTGTACTGCATTATCCAAATACAAATGCTCCAGCTGGTTATTGTTGGTAAAGGCCCGGTAAATTTCTTCCAAAAAGGCAGACCTGATAATGCAGCCACCCCGCCATATCCTGGAAATAGCCGCCATATTTAATTCAAATCCGTATTCTTCCGATGCCTTCGACAACAAATGCATCCCCTGTGCATAGCTGGTAATCATTGAAAAATAAAAAGCCTGCTCCAATGCCACCAGGTATTTCGTCTTATCGCCTGGTATTCCCGGCACATCATCATTTACAAAGTCGGTTGACAATTGTTCACGCAGTGATTTGAACTTCGACAGATCGCGCATAGAAACAGCGGTGTCTATTACCGTTTCCGGCAACTGCAGGTCCATCGCCACCTGGGAGGTCCATTTGCCGGTTCCCTTCGAGCGTGCCACATCCCGGATATCATCCAATAACAAATGATCGATCCCTTCTTCCTTATAGTTAAAAATATCCGCCGTGATTTCAATTAAAAAAGATTGCAGCCTTCCCTTGTTCCACTTTTCAAACAACTGCTGAATTTCGTTGTTGGTGAGTTGTAACCCTTTTCTTAGCACTTCATACGTTTCGGCAATTAGCTGCATCAGCCCGTATTCAATACCATTGTGCACCATTTTTACAAAATGCCCCGCTGCCCCCGGACCAATATAAGTAACGCAGGGCTCATCATTTACCCTGGCGGCAATGGCTTCAAAAATATGTTGCACCTGATGATAAGCTTCTTTGTTTCCACCCGGCATCATGCTGGGCCCAAATCTTGCGCCTTCCTCACCGCCCGATACGCCCATCCCAAAAAAGTTCAATCCTTTTTCACTTAGGTAGTCTACCCGGCGGTTGGTATCTTTAAAATGGGAATTACCACCATCAATAATCAGGTCGCCTTTCTCCAACAGGGGTAATAATTCTTCAATCACACCGTCAACAATTTTGCCGGCGGGCACCAGCATCATTACCGAACGGGGCTTTTGCAGGCTATCAATAAATGCCGGCAGGTGGTTAAACGCCTTTACCGGTTTACCAGCGCCTTCTTTTTCAAGCAAACTGTTTTTGTCATTATCCTTGTCATAACCGGCCACGCTAAAATGGTGATCCGCCATATTAAGCAACAGGCTTCTACCCATGGTACCAAGGCCAATCATGCCAAATGAAAATTGTGTGTTCTCCATGAAGCTTAGTTTTATTATTTGCAGATGAGTACCGGCTGGTATAGTACCTGGTGCAACCGGTTATTTATTTTATTACTATGATCCCATGGGCCACCAGGAAAGCAGTTGGGCCGGGAAACTATAACTTTTCAATGATGGCTTTGGAAGATTCAAAATCCTGGTGATGAAAGGCATTTATCCCCAGCCTGCCTGCGGCCTGTACCAACATGGGCCGGTCGTCAAAGTAATAGCATTGCCGTGGAGCAGCCAATGCCACGCCCATGGCGAGTTTGAATATGCGCGGGTCTGGCTTGCGCATGCCTACTTCGCAGGAAGAAATAAAT
>JBBQOJ010000075.1:0-8310 GCA_038330815.1 Chitinophagales bacterium
ATATTAAATGAGACAGAAACTATTTTCCCCGGTACCAATCTGAGGCTAATTTATAAAAATTACGCAGATTAATTTACGACAGGTAAGGAGTTCTGACACTACCAATATCGTCGACTACGCCAACACGGCCCAAGGGTGAAATGGAGCTTAGCGCCGCTTTCATCTGCGGGTTATTACGAATTGCGGCATTATTAAAATCAGTGTCAACCGGCCCTTGCGCTACTACATTGGCGCCGATATCCTTTGGCCCCAATTCTTTCGCCAGGTATTTGATAAATACTTCAATCGCCCCATTCATAGAGGCATACCGAATAGCCCGGATTAGAAAATCGGGTGCTACCCGTAGAAATGTCGAAGATACTACCTCCCTCATTCATAATCGGCAACAGCAGCTGCGTTAAAAATATATGCTTTTAAAATGCACATTTAAAAATTTATCAAACAGCGTTTCTGTAGCCTGCAAAAAAGGAACGATGGCACCCATTCCGGCATTGTTTATTAAAAAATCAAGCCGGTTTGTTCCCCAGGTAGATTGCAGGTAATCCTTTAACTGTACAACAAAATCGCCGGGTGTTGTTAAAGTGAGCCATATCCAGGGGTAAGGCGACTGCATGTTGGCCGATTGTTTCAATCTCGGTAACTGTTGCAGCGGCGGCGGCTACATCGGTGCGATAGGTGAGCACTACATCCATTCCATATTTCTTGCCAAACAAATGGCCATATCCTTGCCGAGCCCCCGGCTTCCGCCGGTAACCAATGCGATATTACCGTTATCCAATGGTGATGAGAAAAAAAGGATATTTCAAGAAATGTGCCCAAAAAAATAATGACCATTAATAAATAGCAACCCGGGGGACGCTAATTACCCATCAATAATGGCTTGAAAATTGTCGGCACCATACTATGAGCACAACATTAAAATTGGAAACTCCCTGGGAGGAGGTAAAGGAAAAATTAAAAGAGGTAAATAATGAATTGACGGATGAGGACCTGGAATATGCACCAGGACAGGAAGATGCTTTATTGCAACGGCTGGCCACGAAAATGAATAAAGATGTACCGGCAATAAAAGCATGGGTGGAAAGCGTTTCTTTTAATAAAAATATTGCCTCTTAAAAAACAATTATAGTTTACGGGTAAAATTGTTGGTAATGGCCTTGCTATGCCCGTACACAAAGGTTGCCTGCACGCTATTAACCAACATTGAACCTGTTTCCTGCATATTCATTTTTTTTGATGCATCATTGAAACTTCCCCAAGCTTCCCTAACATCATTCTATCTCAACTGGCAACCCTACAGTTCCAATCGGTGGAACAAGTCATTGACCTGGATCCAGTGCATGTTACCATGTTAAATCGGCGCTCTTCAGTAAAGCGGGCCCCCGCACATTACGCTAATCCTTCTTGATAATATAGAGAGCCACCTCCCCCGGGAAGAAGAATGACGCGACCATCCTGCTAAATGTATTTGTGCTTTAGCCAGCTTCGTTCAAGGTTCTGCCAATAAGGTACGTTGGCAAAAAAAATTGTTAATGTAATACGTGTGAATAAACCCGGGGTATTTTTTTCCGTTTATATATAGGTTTACATCTCGTTTCGATTTAAGGCTTTATGCACCAGGATCACCGCCTGTACAAGCCCGAATTGTTGTAAACAACTACAATAATTATTTTAACAGTACGTTCTCTATATAATAACACCTATTTCAATGACAGCAAAATTTAGTAAAAGCAGCGCTCACCCGGTTGTGCAGATGGTAAAAAACCTGATTAATAAATTTTTTCAAACACCAGATATTTACCCTATCAGGTATTATAAAAAAGGAAAACGTTTTCGCCGTTTCCAATCAATTTTATAAGCAGATTTTTACCAATTACCTCCATTGCCTTTGCATTAACAGCAAGGGCATTTTTGTTATTTTCTCCCGTCACGAAACGCCTGCACATTTGCCCGCCAGCAAGGTAATAAGAGAAGCCAGGTATACTTCTCCCAACTTACCCATGGCTATTGGCCGAATGTTGCATTTACACTTAATTGCGGCTATTACCAACTGAACTTTGTAACGGGCTATTCGTTACCTTCGGTTTTACCAATTACTCATATAGCTATATGGATCAACAAATCATTAATTTATACGACGAGTACACCCACCTTCCACTAAGCAGGCAGGAATTTCTAGGCCGCCTTACCAAATTAGTGGGAAGTACCGCAGCGGCAATGGCCATCTTGCCTATGCTGGAAGTAAACAGTGCGCATGCAGCTACCATGCCGGAAGACGATCTGTTCACCGAACGAATTACCTACCCGGGTGGAACCGGTGACATGCAGGCCTATGTTGCCCGGCCAAAAAAGGAAATGAAATACCCAACTGTGATTATCATTCACGAAAACAGGGGATTGAATGCACATATAGAGGATGTAGCCCGCCGGGCAGCTAGTGCCGGTTACCTCGCCATAGCGCCGAATGCTTTATCGCCCTTGGGTGGTACTCCAGCCAATGAGGATGATGCAAGGAAATTATTTCAGCAATTGAACCCGGAAGAAAGCCTGCAAAATTTTATAAAAGTGTTTGACTATATCCCCGGCAGAAAGGACAGTAATGGAAAAACGGGTTGTGTAGGATTTTGTTGGGGAGGAGGTATGGCCAACAAGCTGGCGGTAAATGTGCCCGGCTTAAAAGCTGCCGTAGCATTTTACGGGGCGCAGGCCGCCGCAGCAGATGTTCCTAAAATTAAGGCAGCTGTACAATTGCATTATGGCGAACTGGACGAACGCATTAATGCGGGTATTCCAGCCTATGAAGCGGCGCTAAAACAGGCGGGCACGCAATACGAAATGTATGTGTATGGTGGGGTGAACCATGCTTTTCATAATGATACTGCCCCTACCCGCTACAATGCAGCAGCTGCAAAATTAGCCTGGGAACGTACACTGGAATTCTGGAAAACTTATGTGAAGTAAAGAAACGTAATCAACAATTAATAAAACCGGGACATCCAATAACACTTGGACATCCCGGTTTGTGTATTAAGAAGCTACCGGTATTTTAACTATCACTTCATGCTCCAGTCCGTCATCCTCCATAATAATACCATTACCGGTTTGATCTGTTCCGTTCAATGATACCGTTAAATGCCCCACCTTATCTGCCGCTGACTGCAGGTAAGTAATATTGTACCATGTAGTTTGAAAGTGGTAACGAATAGTAACAACAGGCCAGTCTTCCGGAATACAGGGTTCAAACATTAATTGATTGCCTTCTTTTCGCAGGCCGATAAAATTATCAATAATCAACTGGTACATCCAGCCGGCAGAACCCGTATACCAGGTCCATCCACCTCGTCCTTTATTTAACGCCTCTCCATAAACATCGGCAGCAATTACATAGGGCTCCACCTTATACTCTTCAATCAGGGCCATATTTTTGCCATGGTTAATCGGGTTAATGAGCTGCAATAGTTCCCATGTTTTTTGCTTATTGCCCATTTTGGCAAAAGCCATTATCAACCAGATGGCTGCATGGGTATACTGTCCGCCGTTTTCCCTTACCCCAGGTACATAGCCTTTTATATACCCTGGATTAAGGTCTGATTTATCAAAAGGCGGATCAAATAACTGGATAATTCTTTCCTCCCTTCGCACCAGGTATTTATCAGCAGATTGCATAGCCGTAACGGTTCTTTCGGGGTTGCCGGAGCTCGACAGTACTGACCAGCTTTGGGCAATGGAGTCAATTTTACATTCCTCATTTTCATGCGATCCCAAAGGAGTGCCATCATCAAAATAGGCACGCCGGTACCATTCCCCATCCCAGGCATTTTTTTCAATGTTTTCCCGGAGTTGGGCTGCATGGTTTTCGCAGGTTAAAGCAAAATCATCCTCCATTTTCAACCGGGCGATGGCTTTAAATTTATCCAATACCTGGTAAAGGAAAAAGGCCAGCCAAACGCTTTCTCCCTTACCATGCATCCCTACTTTGTCCATGCCATCGTTCCAGTCGCCCGAGCCAATCAATGGAAGTCCATGCACACCATATACTAACGCATGTTCGATGGCCACTTTACAATGCTCGTATAAGCTGGCACTGTCTGCGGATTGAATGGGCAGGTCGTAAAACGATTCTTCCCCTTCATTCAATAATCTGCCTTCCAGGAAATGAACCGGTACTTCAAGTATCGCCTTATCGCCGGTGGAAATTACATACCTGCTGGTAACAAATGGCAACCACAGGTAATCATCAGAGCAGGTGGTACGCACCCCTCTTCCTACCGGCGGATGCCACCAATGCTGCACATCACCTTCTCTAAACTGGCGCGATGCACAAAGTAATATTTGTTTCTTCACCATCTCCGGACTGGCATGCAGTAACGACAAGGTATCCTGTAGCTGGTCCCTAAAACCGAAGGCACCGCCTGATTGGTAAAAACCACTGCGGGCCCATATTCTACAGGCAATGGTTTGATAGGTGAGCCAGCCGTTGGCAAGCATATTTACGGTGGCGTCCGGCGTTTCGATATGCACGGCGTCTAGAGTACTACTCCAAAATTCATGTACACGGGTTAAAGCGGTATGTGCTGCAGCGCCACCGGCAAATTGTTGCACCAGGTGCAAGGCTTCCGCACGGTGTTTACCCGCTCCTAACCTGAAAACTACTTCATGTTCTTCTTCTTCTCCCAAATCGAACATCACCTGTAGTGCAGCACAAGGGTCGAGTGCTGCGCCCAACCTGCCCGACAGGCGCGATTTATTCATGGCTTCGGGGTTAGCCATTGTGCCATTGCGCCCAATAAATTCTGCGCGGTCGGCAGTGTAAAATTTATTGGGATCATCCACGTCGAAAAAAGCGATGCGCTCTCCAAAGGAAGTATTATAGGCATTACTGGCAAGGATTGCTCCGCTGCGGGTATCCATTTCCGTTATGATGTGCATCTGGTTTTTCGACCGTAGTTCGCCCAATACCCACTCTACATAACCAGTGGCGGAAATCCGCCTGGCACGACTGCTGTTATTGCGTACTTTAAGTACGATGAACTTAACCGCTGCCTCCACCTCCGTATAAACACACATTTCGGAATTAATACCGTCTTCACTGTGTTCAAAAACGCTGTAGCCAAATCCATGCCTGGTGATATAGGGCGATTTTCCGCGGCTGGGGTACGGGCAAGGCGACCAAAACCGCCCGCTTTCCTCATCTCTTAAATAATAGGCTTCCCCTTTCAGGTCGTTGATGGGGTCGTTGTTCCAGGGGGTAAGCCTGAATTCATGCGCATTTTCAATCCAGCTATAACATTGGCCGCATTCGGAAATGATGCTGCCAAAATGTGGGTTGGCAAGCATATTGATCCAGGGCGCAGGAGTAGATTTAGTGGTAGAAGTAGTAATTACATATTCCTTCCCATCCCCGGTAAAGCCACCATACCCATTAAAAAATGCCAGGTCTGTGCGGGGTGCCACTTCTGTTACCACTGATGAATGGAATTTGGTAGGATTAAAGTAAGGGATGGTTGGCTTTATCTTGTTTCTTCGGTTAAGCTGCTCTTCCAGCGTTCCCAATTTGTCGGATAACACGATGTGCGCCACTGTTTGAAACAGTATGCGGTCTTCACTGGAAATCTGGTCGGCGGCCCGGATAAAAATTCCGCCGGGCTGGTCCTTCACATCTGCATACATAGACGGAGTTAGCAAACCAAGGATCTGGTTTTGCAGGTCTTGCCGATAACCACCCCGATCCTCATTCCATATCACCAAATCAACCATGATACCCTTTAAGCGCCAGTAGGTGTGTGCCTGTACCAGTTGTTTTACCAGGTTAATATTGCCAGCTTCTTCTATTAGCAGTAACACAATGGGCAAATCACCGGATATAGAATATCCCCAAAGGCCTGACTGGCCCCTGCGGTTTTTTATAATCACGGATTGATCGGCGCGCAGGGAAGCATTGGAAAATATTACCGAAGAAGTGAGGCGGGCAAACAACTGTGCATCCGCTTCGGTGGCATTAATTTGCCGAAGGGTGAGCAGGCTATGCGTCCACGCCAATTCAAGTACCCGGCGGGTGAGGTAACGGTCCTGGTATTTTTCTATCAGTACGTTACAAATTTCCCGGGTATCTGCTATACCAATGATCATGTCGATGATGGCGGTTTCACCGGGTTCAATCATGATGCGGTATTGTATCGCAATAATGGGATCCAGTACCGACCCGGCCGTATTGCTCAATGTTGATCCCTGTTGCATTACCGCAGGATATTGCAGGCTATTGCCCCTGCCTATAAATTCGGTGCGGTTGGTTTCGTAGCTGATATTTTTGATGGTGGCATCGTGCACTTTCATCAGGTGAAACATCCATGGATTTTTATCATCCAGCGACCGCGGGCGCCGGGTAGCTAAGATGGCGTGCCGTTGCTGGTTAATCTCGGTTTGAATAAACAGGTTACTGAATGCCGGATGCACTTCGTCTGCTATCGCCGCATTCAGTACCACTTCGGCATAGCTGGTAATTTCAAGGAAGCGTTTCTTCCTTGATTTATTGGTGATATGCACCCTCCGTAGTTCAATGTCATCTTCCGGCGACACTACAATTTCAGTATGGGTATCCAGGGAAATATCTCTACGTCTGAATTCCGCCCTTCCCTGTGTAAACACGGCCTCGTAATTCTCGCCCTGTTGAAGCGAAGGTTGAAATGCAGTTGACCAAAAGATATTGGCATCCAGGTCGCGGATATAACAAAATGTTCCATAGTTATCGCAGGTGCTGTCCTCACGCCAACGGGTAACAGCAATATTTTTCCAGCGACTATAACCACCTCCCGCATTGGTAACCATCACGTGGTACCTGCCGTTGGATAACAGTTCAACCTCGGGTAGGGTGGTATGTGGCGTATTGATTACCCGCATAGACGTATCCATATAAGGGGTAGCGCTTATATCTTCCGCGTGTACGCTTGGTGAATAAAAGGTAGCCAACCTCGGTATCTTTTCCTGTAACAGTAACAAGGTAGATTTCATTTCTACATCCGCCTCAAATCTGTGTTGCATTGGCCTGTTGAGCAACAGGTAGGCAATAGACAAAAAGCCCATGCCCAGGTGATGGGCCATATAGCTTTTAATAACCGCATGGGTTTGCTTACGCGGCACGCGGGACGGCGTGTAATCAATGGCCTCGTAAAAACCGAACCTATTATTTTCAAAACCGTTCTCCTTCATCACCCGCAGGTTATTGTAGGCTTCTTCCGGAGAAACCATCAATGCCATCAGCGTAGCATAAGGTGCTATTACCAGGTCCTCGCTCAGGCCTCTTTTTAAGCCAGTGCCCGGCACCCCAAAGGCGCGGTATTGGTAGTTGAGGTTGGCATCCACCATATTATAGCCCGATTCGGATATACCCCAGGGCACACCCCGCTTCTTGCCATACTCTACTTGTTTTTCTATAATGGCGCTGTTGGTTTGGTCAAGCAGCGTATTTTCGTACGTAGGCATTACCAGTAATGGCATCAGGTATTCAAACATGGAACCACTCCATGACAAGAGTACGGGGGTAGTGCCCATTTTTGTTAATTGCCTTCCCAGGGCAAACCAGGTGTCCTGCGGCAATTTACCTTGTGCAACGGCGATAAAGCTGGTGAGCCTTGCTTCAGAGGCCAACAGGTCGTAAAAACTATTATCCCTCCTTTGCTCATCCACATTGTACCCGATAGATAACAGGTGTTGGGAACGATCGTACAGGAAGTCGTATTCAATATCCGCCAGTTCACTGATTTTTATACCAAGCTGTTCAATGGTAAGTAGCAATTCCTTGGCCCGGCGTCCGGCTTCGGTGATCTGATTGCGAAGATCATTTAACCATTGATTTTCCAGTATGCTATTTTCGGGCGCATAACAACTGATAATATCATGCAACAATGTTTCTTCAATCCTGGATAGTTCGCGGGTGGTGGGCATTGCTGGTAACAGGGAAAACAAGTGCTCAAATTTTTCAGGCGGCGGCGGCATTAATACCCAGGGTACCATTGCCAGCAGTTCATATTTCACCTGTTGAACCTGGAGAATAATTTTTTGTGCCCAGAAATCGCTGTCGCTGCCTGCCACCGGCTTCAACCGGGTATACACTTCTTTGAAGGAGCGCTCCAATTCGTTCACCAGGTCGTTTGTTTCCTCAATACTCCTGATTTCCGATTGTATGATATCTGTTAATTCTTCCTGGAATTGCGCCAGGCCTTCATCTGTAGGCTCGAGGTCGGCAAACAGTGATACTGCATCTGCCAAACCGCAAAAAACATTGGTGGAAAATATTTTATTATCTGCAATGCC
>JBBQOJ010000076.1:0-8209 GCA_038330815.1 Chitinophagales bacterium
TAATGAACGGCCGCTGGAGATCTTTTACTACGTCAAAAAAAGCCTCACCGGATAAATAAACCTCCCGTTGTTCTTTATCAAAGACATTTTTAAAGTGCAATCTGCTGCCCGAGTTCAACCAAACATTTGAGCCATCGGGTAACGTAATTTTAGAGCGGGCACCATTGGGGGTTATTACTTCCTTTACGTTGGCTGCCACAACAGGTGCCGGTGTGGGCTGATCAAGAAGTGGGAAAAAAGCCCAGCAGCATCCCATTATCAAAATGATGATCGCAGGGATCATTAATTTTTTTAATGTCAATATATTTTTAAGGCCGCTGGCGAATACTGCTGTTTCCTGGCCGGAAAGATCCTTGTTATCCAGCCCCGGCCTGATGGCATCTATTCTTTTCAAATGTAGCAGGTAGGTAGCTTCCAAAAAATCTTCATCCGTAGTCTCATTCATCCACCAAACGGCGGCAACATCTTCTGCAGTTTTTAGTGCATCCTCATTTTGTTGTAATAATAAATCCAACTCCTGCAGTTCTGATGCGGAAGCCTCCCCGGATAATTTGCGGGTGAGTAGCAGCCAAATGCGATCGTTGTTCATACGCTTCTACAGGAGAGTGAAATAGCACAAAAAACCCCCAAGCTCAGAAGCGATTTTTTTTCAACGGAGCAAGGTGTAGGGAATGAGCGATTTTTTTTAGGGCGATGGCAAGCTGGTTGTCTACGGTTTTAATACTAAGGTTAAGCAGGGTGGCAATTTCCTTGTACTTTAACCGGTCTTCCTTGGCCAGTTTATAAATCAATTGGCAGGAAGAAGGAAGCGATTTAACCGCCAGGGCAAGCTGGGCCTGCATCGCATGCAAATCTGCAGACGCCTCTGGGTTGCCATAATCAGAAATAAATTCAACAGAAAGATCGTCGAGAGAGAAACAGGCATTTTTATTTTCCTGCTTTAATTTATTTACCGCTGCATGTTTTACGGCCGTAAGCAGGTACAATTTAAGGTGCTGGATATCCTCGATTTTTTTTCGGCGCATCCACACATCAATTAGAACATCAGAGGCAATTTCCTCTGCAACCACCCTGGATTTGATAATGGAAAAAGCAAAATTTTGTAAGCTGGGAAACAGCATAAAAAACAAGGCTTTGTAGGCACACTGGTCTTCAAACACTGCAATTCGATATTGCAACTCACTGATCGTTACTTCGTCTTTATGTTGGCCCGGCTGATTCATACAATTGACAATCGTGTTATAAAATTAGGAAAATGATGATGTTTAACAAGTAACTATTCTCAAAAATGACTAAATAATTATTGAGCAATGGAAGCAGCAGCGGTAGCGTAACCGCCATCCTGCCAATGGAATAGTTCGATGATCAAATTTTGAACCGGATACCCCGGCGCAATCTAAAGCACATTTGCGAAGTAAAAGTTAAACACTGCTGGGAATGAAATTACCCAAGTCGTTGCAATAGGTTGGGCAAAAAAAATTAGCCGGGTAAATAGCGCCGGTATTATTCAAAGCAACTTTCGTAGTACTATTCGATGCTTACATGGAATTTTTTTGTGGATATTTGTGTTCCTTAATTAATCATCTTAAAATTTGCACTGATGAATGCAATTACCAATAACAGCATCACCGTAACCACTACCGTAAAATCACCCATTAACAAAGTATGGAATTACTGGACCGGCCCGGAGCATATTATTCATTGGAATTTCGCTTCACCCGATTGGCCTACTCCGCATGCCACTAATGACCTTACCGTTGGGGGCAAATTTTCCAGCAGGATGGAAGCAAGGGTTGGAAACATGGGCTTTGATTTTAGCGGTACCTACACCGAAATAAGACCTCCAACCACCCTTCAATTTTTCCTGGAGGATGGACGAAACGTGGAAATTAATTATGTTGAAAAGGATGGTACCACAGCAGTTACGGAAACCTTTGAGGCAGAGAATAGCAACCCGCTGGAAATGCAGCAAATGGGTTGGCAGGCCATCCTGGATAATTTTAAACACTACGTAGAAAACAACCCGGTAAAATGAATGGGCGCCTTTATCTCGAATCCTATAGAAAGATTTTCTGTAAACTCACACCACAGCATTCGGGTATTCCTCCCTTTTTAGTTCCTGTAGTTGCTCCAGTAAATCGAAGGACCGTAATAAAGGTGTCCACTCCCTCCCATCAAATATCAACCGGAACCATCGTTTGTTGCGGTTTTCAAATTTTATGTGGAGAAATAGCCAGGCAGCCAAACCTGCAAAAACCAAGGTAACTGCGCTGTTAACAAGCAGGTACCCGATATTACCAGCGGTAAATATCGTATCGCTAAGGTAAAAAGTAGTCCACAGTGGCAGTTGAAGGAATAGCAGGCGGGCGATCCAAAGGGTGGTGTGTTTTAATTGTACCAGTTTTTCCTGCGTGGCCAGCACCGGCCCACTGGCATCTACCTGTTGAAGTAATACTAGTTGATAGGCATACAACACCAGCGCCAGGGCAGTGAGCAATAATTGCAGGGTTGCAGAAAAAAGGAAAAATTTACTGATTTCGTTCAATGCATACCGGGAAAGATGGAACACCACAACGCTTCCTACGCCCACCCAAACCAAGCCGGTGAGCAAGGTGAAAATTTTGATCGGTTTCATGGAACCCAGTTGGCCGGCCACCTTAATGGCCGTGATATCGATGGTGTTTTGCCGATTGAGCACAAGGCTTTTTTCGAGTTGCAGATTGAGTGTTTTCCAGCATTGCAACATTTCATTCTCTTGCATAATTTTTAAAATTTATCCTGGTATTACCGGGTTGAAAAATATTGTTTTAGCCGTTGTTTGATCCTGCCAATCTTAGTAGCCACATTGGTCTGGGAAATGCCCATGATGCCGGCAATTTCACTGTAGGAAGTTTCATCAAGGTACAGCAGCATCAACGCCTTATCTACTTCCTTTAACCCCGCAATAAATTGATGAAGAATTGCCAGGTTGGCGGCGTCATCGGGCGGTACGGCAGCAGCAGCAATACCCTGCAGTTCAATTGAAATGGGGTACACTACCTTTTTTCTCCTGCTTTCCTTTCTGTAAAAAGAGATGGCCACATTTAATGCCACCCGGTAAACCCAGGTGGAAAATTTAAAGGCGTTATTATACTGATCAAAAGAACGCCACAACTGGAGCACCATTTCCTGCACCAGGTCCTTCCTGTCTTCGCTATCATTACAGTAGGCATTGGCTACTTTGTATAGAATGCCCTTGTGCGTTTCAATCATCATCAAAAAGCGGTCTGATTTTTCAGGTGTATTCATACGATGGATGCTGGTTGCCTGGTGCCTGGTAGTGTGCGACGGGTATCCGGTACAAGTTGCATATTGATTGTATTAGGTTAAAGATAATTTTTATGCCTGGCCTGGTGATGCATTACCTGGTATTTAGTTGGGGCCGCGCACGAATTATTAGTTGTAGGTTGCATGTTGGTTTAATTGGTATCTCCTTAATTATTCGCCTAAGGGTAGAAAAAGTCACAACGGGAATAAAATTTTTTTACCGGGCAGGAGATAGTGTTAAAAAATTTATATCAAAATCAATTCCTGTCATGGCAGCTTATCTTTACGATAACTAAACATAATTTCATGCGGAATGTATTTTTTGTAGTCGGCTTGCTGGTGTTGATAGTAACGGGTACCCTTGCCCAGTCCCTTGATAACATTGTTCCCAAACCAGTAAGTGTAAAGGTATTACCCGGAAAGGGTGTAGTGCTTGCTGCCGGAACCGTCATTGGCTTTGATGTCAGGATCCGGGCACAAGCGGAATATCTTCAGCAGCAAATTAACCAGCAGTGCGGATTGGCGGTTGCATTGCAGGAAAATAATAATACCGGGGAAAAGGCAGGCATCCTGCTTCAGTTAAATGCCGCTGGAATTACGCAGGAGGAAATGTACCAACTTACCATTAGCGGGCAACAAGTAATAGTAAAGGCAAAATCAGTTCGTGGGATTATTAATGCGATGCAAACCCTATTGCAGCTGATGCCCCTTACCAAAGCAACGACGATAATATTGCCCGCATGTAACATCAACGACTACCCGCGGTTTGCCTATCGGGGCATGCACCTCGATGTGGTAAGGCATTTCTTCCCGGTGGATTATATCAAAAAATACATTGACTATCTCACCTTTCATAAATTCAATACCTTTCATTGGCATTTAACAGATGACCAGGGCTGGCGCATCGAAGTGCTGTCCTATCCGAAATTAAACAGCATCGGTTCCTGGCGGGATTCCACCTTAATTGGCCATTTTAAAGACAGCCCGGCGGTGTATGAACAACAACGCTATGGTGGTTACTACACCCGCAAAGAAGTACAGGATATTATTGCCTATGCCACCACCAGGGGAATTACCATCATTCCTGAAATAGATATACCCGGGCATAGTCGTGCTACCATCACCGCCTATCCTGAGTTTAGTACAAATCCAACTGCCGCCTGGGGGGTAGCTGCTACCTGGGGAATGTACAACCGGCAAAATAATGTACTGGCACCCACCCCGGCCACTTTTCAGTTTTTGCGAAGTATCTTCCATGAAATCGCCGACTTGTTCCCTTCGCCCTACATTCATGTGGGTGGTGATGAATGTAGTAAACTATGGTGGAAGCAAAGTGCCGCTACACAGGCGTTTATGAAAAAGCAGGGATTGAAAAATGAACTGGCATTGCAAACCTATTTTATTGAACAGGTGAGCCAATACCTGCAGGAAAAAAATAAAAAAGTGATTGGCTGGCACGAGATCATGGAAGGTAAACTGGATACCGCCACGATCGTAATGAACTGGGGTAGCGATGCCACCGCAGTCGAAGCAGCACGAAAAGGATTTTCTGTTATCATGACTCCCGGTAAGCCATATTATTTCGACCATTACCAATCGAAGGATCCGAAAGATAGCCTGGCGATACACGGCTACAACCCGCTCGAAAATGTGTATCGTTACGACCCGGTGCCCGCCAAGATCCGCAAGCAGGGGCTGGCACATAAAATTTTGGGTGGGCAGGCCAATGTATGGACAGAATATATGGGCTTTCCTACCAAAGTGGATTACATGCTCTTTCCGCGCATGACTGCGGTAAGCGAATCATTGTGGACACCTGCCGCTCAAAAAAATTATCCCGATTTTTTGCGCCGGTTAAAAGCCGGCATTTTGCCAAGGTACCAATATTGGAACAGCAGCTGGTTTAAAGATTTTGAGCAATGGAACGCCGGCAAGTAATTGAATGAAGTCAATAATATTACACTCTTGTTTCGTTAAACTGCAGGCACCATGATTAATAACGTTAAGACGAAGGACAGAGGCCTGCGCCTAATAAATTTGTTTTAATTGTGATGGATATAATTAAGTTAAGAATGTAAGAGCCCTACATCCGCCGAAGTCCTTCGTCTGAACATTTTTGCTCCCGTTCTGCACTCAGCTAAAGTTGGCCAATTGTTACCGAAGGAGGATCATAAGTTCATTACCTTTTTAATTTTTGCTACCCAGTCCCTTGAGTAAGCCCGCCAGTAAATTAACTACATTTTTTACCACAGCTTCATTTTCTACCGGAATTTGTAAATAGGTTTGGCCGTTACTTTCATCTTTACGGGTAATCGTTTTTACCAGGTTTTCTGTAGCAGCGGTATTGCTTAATACACTGGTCAATTGGGAAAAGAACGAGCCGGCAACAGTAAGGAAATTGGAAGTTGCTGGATCGGATGATAAGGGTATTTGCTTCCCTGCTGCATCCATCGGTTCAATATCATCATCATTGTCAAAACTATCAACAGGCTTTTGTTGCGCTGTATTTTTTTCTAATGACTGGTCCAAATCCTCCTCCGCTGTGTTCTTTTCTTTTGTATTAACCTGTTCGACTAATGGATCAGTTTCCACCAATGCTTCCACACTTTGCATAAATACATTAAACTTGCTATCCCCGACAAATATATTTGATTCGCCATTGTCCAATATCCCATCCCTTAAGGCAGTCTTAAACTTCAATTTTCCCAACATGCTATGTTCGATGGTATGTTGCGCCACAAAGTTGACAATGGTTACATTTCTTTTTTGACCATGTCGGTAAATGCGTGCAATTCGTTGTTCCAATACAGCAGGATTCCAGGGAAGATCCATATTAAAAAGGTACGAACCTGCCTGCAGGTTGAGTCCAACGCCACCAGCATCGGTTGACAGGAAAATTCGGCAGTTGGAATCATTCGTAAAACGGTCAAACAATGCTTTTCTTTTTTGGCTGGGTACTTGTCCATTTAAATTGGCGTAGCCAATTTCCAGCCTGTCCAATTCTTTCGCAATCAACCTCGTAAACCGCTCCCATTGGCTAAAGATGACAATTTTTTCATCCCCTGTGTTAACCAGTTCTTCCAGGATATTGAAAAGTTCATCTAATTTAGTTTGGTAATTGGTTTGTTGGTCAAGAATGTAAGTGCTGTTGCAAACCATCCGCATGGTGTTGAGATAAATCATTAATTTCTGACGATCTTCTTCACTTAAATAGCCGGTTTTCCTCCATCGGTCCACCAACCTGTTGACAGCATCTTTATAATCATTATGGATGCACATCTGTTCTTTGGTGATTTCCACAAACAAATTTTTTTCCATCCGCGCAGGTAATTGTTGCATCACCTGCTTTTTAGTGCGACGAAGCAGTAATGGCTGAAGGCGTTCTTTGATGGTATGCAGATTTTTATAGCCCACCACTTTTCCGGCCTCATCAACTTGTTCGTGCTGGCTGATGAATTGGTACAACGAGCCTAGCTGCAAAGGGTTGATAAATTGTACCAGTGAATATAATTCCTGCAATTTGTTTTCCAGTGGGGTACCTGTTAACACCAATGCATACTTGCTGTTTATTTTTTTAATGGTCTGGCTAACCTTCGTTTGCCAGTTTTTAATTCGTTGTGCTTCGTCGAGAATTACAATGTCAGGTTGGTATTGATTGATTAAATCAACATCATTTACCGCCATGTGGTAGCTAACCACTTTGTATAAGTGGCCCTCTTCCTGGTACATTGCGCGTCGCTTTAGATAATTGCCTTCAATTACTTTTACCTGGCTGGTACTAAATTTTTCAATTTCGGTTTGCCATTGGTATTTGAGCGAGGTAGGACAAATGATCAGTACCTTTTGTACTTGTAAAGTTTCGTGCATTAACTGGGCTACACCAATAGCCTGTATGGTTTTACCCAGTCCCATATCATCCGCCAGTATGCTTCTGCCTGCAATGGCACAAAACAGGATACCCTCTACCTGGTAAGGAAAGGGTTTTGCCAGCAAGCTTTTAATGATGGGTAATTTGCCGGCTTTAAGCTTCGGTGCGAATAACGCTTTCCGGTGAAGGGTATCCCTTTGTTGAATAATAAAAGCAAGTGCATCTTCATAACATCGAAAGGAAGTATTGATTTTAAAAGCCTGCTGCATTATTTTATCAATTTCCTTCCAGCCCTTCGCATTCAGGCTACTATCTTTATCCAGGTAAGGTTTTAGCAACTTCGTATATGCTGCGGCGTCATCTGCCCCTATGCGGAACATTACTTTTCTTTCGCCACGGTATTCGATGTACATTGAACTATAAGCCGGTTGATACGATATTGACAATGCCTTTTTCAAAGCAGGTTTTTTGTTGAGTTTCAACAATACGCTTTCAATATGCTTACAAGTGCCCAGTTGATTGGTTTTAAAGTCGTAGCAGGAACAGAAATTCAGGCTGTTATCCTTACTTCGTAAAGCTACTTTGTAGTTATTTTTGGTAATGCAATTATAAACTTTATAATCGCTGAATACCAATCCATCTCCGATATTAGTGATGGTAAAGGCAGACCGTATTGCCATCTGGAATCGTAAGGCTGTTTGCCATTCCGTCACTGTAAGGCCATCCGGCTTTTTACTATTCGAATAGACCGGTGTTGATTTGTTTTTACCCTTTGCCGGTTTCTTCTTTGCGGGTTTAGCGCCTGGTTTTACAACTGCCATTATTTTTTTGTAACAAAAGTAAATGACATAGCCGCTTATTTAACCTATACTTACTAACAGAAAACCCATAGCTACATTGTTGTAAATTATCATCACCAATGAATATGCTACCGGTGCAGTCCCCAACGGTTTAACACTAAGCATAGATACATTTAGACGTAGGAATGCGTCCTGTGCCTAAACAGCCGGCTTTGGTGTAAGACACTGCTTAATG
>JBBQOJ010000077.1:0-8194 GCA_038330815.1 Chitinophagales bacterium
GTTAGTGAATACTCATTCAGCTGGATTTTTAATCCTGCCAATAGTTTTTCTGCTTCTTCCTTACTGTGGCAATGGATAACGATGTCATCTGCATAGCGTTCAAACGAATTATTGGGATTGCCTTGTTCCATCCACTTGTCAAAGCCATGATGAAGGTACAGGTTGGAAAGTAGCGGACTGGCCACTCCTCCCTGGGGAGTTCCCTTTGTCCTTGCCACTATAGTTCCATCCTCCTTTTCTATCCCTGCTTTTAACCAACTTTCAACATACAGCAATACCCACTTCTCCTCTGTATGCTGCTTCAACAATTCCATCAGCTTTTCATGGCTGATATTATCAAAGAAGCCGCTGATATCTACATCTAATACCCATGCATTTTGCAGACAATTTGCATGGCACTGGGCCAAGGCATCATGTGCACTTCTGCCCGGCCGGTAACTAAAGGAACTGTTATGAAACATCTTGTCCATTGCTGGCTCCAGATAATCCTTTACAACGGCTTGTGCTACACGGTCTCCTACAGTTGCAATGCCTAATGGCCTGAGCCCTCCCTGTTTCTTTGGAATAAACGCTGTTCGTACGGGTGGTGGAAAATAGCTACCCGATGCCATGCGATTATAGATTTTATACAAGTTTTTACTCATGTCGGCTTCAAACATTTTAATGCTTTGACCGTCTATGCCTGCACATCCCTTTCTCGTCATAACTTTAAGAGAACTGTCGTACACCATCCTTTTACTTACAGGAAACGATTTTGTCTTTTCTTCTTTCATCATTCCATTGTTTTACAGCGGATATTTAAAATAATAAGACCAGATAACCGAAGCCCTTCGCTCCATATCCATTATAGATACTTCATCATTACTATGGCTTCGTCCGACACTTCCTGACACATCTTCCGGCTTGGCCGGAATTAAGTAACGATATACCGACATTGACTTTGTCAAATTGGTGATAGCCTTCCAAAATGCGTCCCTTCATTAAGGGTGGCGTACCTCATCTGGCGCGAGCCTTACATGGCAGTTGGTGGCGGTACTTTTATTAATGATATGCTAAAACGTTGCGGTCTCCGGAATATATTTGCCGATAAGATACGGTATCCGCAGGTAACAATTAATGAGTTAACTACCGGCCATTGTGAGTTACTCCTGCCGCCTTCGGAGCCCTACCCTTTTCGAGATAACCATGTACAAGAACTGCAGCTGCTGCTACCTCGCATAAAAATATTGTTGGTAGATGGGGAAATGTTTAGCTGGTATGGTAGCAGGCTTTTACATGCACCTGCGTATTTTAATCAGCTACTAAATCAATTTTTACCAATTAAATAACCTGTGTTACTATTATTAGCGTATGGGTATACCCGAACAGGAGATATCGCTTACCCCGCCTGGTAGATATACTCCTCCCACCTAAATTTTCTTACTCAATCAGTAAATATTGATTTATGCAACCATACGCTTTATCCTTACCTCCTACAGAAAGGAAATGGCAGTTACTGGTGGAGTTAATCATTTAAAAGATGATATATCTCATCTTAAATAACATTTTATAAAAAGGCAAATTCACTTAAATTTGTAAAAAAACAACCAATTATGAGTAAATACAAAGCCGGTGTTTTATACGGTGCTGAACTAGAAGCGCTATACAACGATGCAAAAGATAACCAGTTTGCATTGCCTGCAGTTAATTGTATTGGAACCAATACCATCAATGCGGTGTTGGAAACTGCTGCAAAAGTTAATTCCCCGGTCATCATCCAGTTTAGTAATGGGGGTGCGCAATTCATAGCCGGCAAAGGCATGAAGAACGATCAGCTGCAAGCCAATATCTCCGGTGGAATATCCGGTGCACTTCATATACACAATGTTGCCAAACATTATGGCGTACCGGTAATACTACACACCGATCATGCTGCAAAAAAATGGTTACCGTGGATCAGTGGTTTAATTGATGCCGGAGAACAGTTTTACAAAGAGAAGGGCCAGCCACTGTTTAGCTCTCACATGTTGGATTTAAGCGAAGAACCCATTGAAGAAAATATTGCTACCTCGGTTGAATTTTACAAACGCATGGCCCCCCTGGGAATGAGTATAGAAATTGAACTGGGCGTTACCGGTGGTGAGGAAGATGGAGTTGATAACAGTGAGATAGAGAACGATAAACTGTATACACAGCCCCAACACGTATCCTACTCTTATACCGAATTAAGCAAGGTAGGCAAACTGTTTACAATAGCTGCGGCCTTTGGTAACGTGCATGGTGTTTATAAGCCGGGGAATGTAGAATTACGGCCCGAAATTTTAAATAACAGCCAGGTATTTATCGAAAAGGAATTGGGTACCGGTCCTAAGCCGGTATTTTTTGTATTTCATGGTGGAAGTGGCTCACCCCAGCACCAGATCCGGGAAGCGATTGGGTATGGCGCCATTAAGATGAATATTGATACCGACCTTCAGTGGGCTTTCTGGGAAGGTATTTTAGAAAACTACAAGAAATACGAACCTTACCTGCAGGGACAATTGGGTAATCCAGATGGTGCAGATAAACCCAATAAAAAGAATTATGATCCAAGGGTTTGGTTACGCAAAGGCGAGGAATCCTTCAGCAAAAGACTGGAAGTAGCCTTTGATGACCTGAATTGCATTAACCGGAACGCATAGTGAATTTCATCTTCGCCCGTTACTCCATTCGTTGAGTAGCTGGCGATTATTTGTTGATAGAAACGGGTGTTGCACTAGCAATTTACACTCATCAAACAGGTATACTGATGGCATAATACAAGCGTTGTTGTTTGTATCCCTTAAAAACATTCATTATTTTTTGAACTTTTAATAAGCTCCCTCCGTACCTTTCCAGCCGGAAACGACTTCGGGGGGATGCTATTTTAAAATTTTTAATGCTAAAAAATCCAATAATCTATCGCTCCGGTAGATTATTGTCAGGGCCATACATATGATAAAAGAAGAAGATTTTGACGCAAACCTGGCGGGTGAAGATGGAGAAACAGAGGAAACAAAACGAAGCTGGTTTAAGCGGATAAAAAAAGGCATTCTTACCCCCACAAAAGATAAAGCAGACGCGCCGGAAGGTTTATGGACCAAGTGCCCTTCGTGCAAATACACGTGCACTATCAGTGAATTAAGAGAAAATTATTTTGTTTGTCCAAAATGCGAATACCACCACCGGATCGGTAGCGGTGAATATTTCGATATATTATTTGATGATGGTCAGTTTACAGAGTTATTTGCCAACATTGTGTCGAAAGATTACCTGGGCTTTGTAGACTTAAAGCCTTATGGAAAAAGGTTGGAAGAAACCTATGCTAAAACTGAGATACACGATTCCATTACCGTAGCCCATGGGAAAATAATTGAGCACGACCTGGTAGTGGCCTGTATGGATTTCGAATTTATTGGTGGTAGCCTGGGTAGTGTAATGGGGGAAAAAATTTCCCGTGCCTGCGATTATTGTATACAACACCATATCCCTTTTATGATTATTAATAAAAGCGGGGGTGCACGGATGATGGAAAGCGCCTTTTCGCTGATGCAACTCGCGAAAACATCCGGGAAACTATCGCAACTTACTGATCATAAAGTGCCCTACATTTCCCTATGCACCGATCCAACGTTTGGAGGCACCACTGCTTCCTTTGCCATGTTGGGAGATGTTATCTGTGGAGAACCCGGTGCCCTTATTGGCTTTGCCGGCCCACGGGTTATAAAGGAAACAATGAAAAAAGACTTGCCAGAAGGTTTTCAGCGAAGCGAGTTTTTATTGGAACATGGCTTTCTTGATTTCATTGTTCACCGGAAAGAATTAAAAGAAAAAATGGGTAATTTGCTTCAATTGTTCCGCCAATAAAATGATTACTGAAAAGAGCAGTTTCCATGATGGGAAACTGCTTTTTCATTTATACCCTGCCAGGTGTTGGCGCACTATAACCAGGGTTTTTTACTACTTAAAAGTTGTTATTTTAAAATGAAAGCATCCATTGTAAATGACCAGCATTGACTGGTAGTCACTATTTTACAGGCTTTGCTTATTCCTTTAAATAAATAATTACCCTTCTTTGCTTCTATGATTAATTGTACTTTTGCAAAAAAATTACCGTTTGGAAATTAGTAACAGGAAGGCCTATCATGAATATTTTTTTGAGGATAAATACGTCGCGGGCCTGGTACTGGCAGGCACGGAGATAAAGAGCCTGCGTGCGGGGAAGGCAAGTTTTAACGACAGCTATTGTTATTTTGACAAGGGGGAACTGTATGTTAAGAGCCTGCATATTTCCGAATACAGTTTCGGTACCTACAATAACCACGAGCCCATGCAGGAGCGAAAGCTGTTGTTAAATAAACGTGAGCTGCGTAAACTGGAAGCAAAGACCAAAGAAAAAGGGTATTCCATTATTCCATTGAAAATATTTTTGACTGATAAAGGATTTTTTAAAATGGAAATAGGTTTGGGCAAGGGAAAGAAAATCTACGATAAGAGAGAAAGTATTAAAGAAAGGGAGACTGACCGGGATATCAAAAGAAAGTATGGCATTTAAATTGAACCATTGCTTTTAAACATTTTATCGGTGAGTATGTTACCGTACAGGCGCCGGTTTTAAAATCATGTACCGTTGTACCGTTACCTGGTTAAGCAATAATAACAACCATAAATTATCACCACACAACAATGAGTCAGAAGCATATTAGAATAGAGGTAATGAATCACCTGGGGAAGGAGATGGATCATATTATTGATGAGTTTTTAAAAAAGATTGACGTCAACTGGCAACCAACCGATTTTTTACCTGAAAGTGCTTCAGAAAATTTTGGTGCCGAAATCAAAGAACTACAGGAACAATGTAAGGAACTTCCATACGACTACCTGGCGGTATTGGTAGGCGATATCATTACCGAGGAGGCGTTGCCTACTTACCAAAGCTGGCTAACCGATGTGGAAGGCATTGATAAAATGGATCCCAAGGGCTGGAGTAAATGGGTAAGAATGTGGACTGCGGAAGAAAACAGGCACGGCGACCTGCTAAACAAGTTCATCTATCTTTCCGGCAGGGTAAATATGCGCCAGATGGAAATCAGCACCCAGTATTTAATCGCGGATGGATTTGATATTGGAACGGGAAGAGATCCTTACCGCAACTTCGTATATACGTCCTTCCAGGAAATGGCCACTAATATCTCCCACCGCCGAACAGCTACCATTGCCAAAACACATGGCTGCACACAGCTATCAAAAATTTGTGGCGTAATCGCTTCTGATGAAGCCCGGCACGCAAAAGCCTACAAAAGTTTTGTGGCAAAAATTTTTGAAATAGATCCCAGCGAAATGATGCTGGCCTTTGAAGATATGATGCGTAAGAAGATTGTAATGCCTGCTCATTTTTTACGGCAGTCCGGCGAAAAGATTGGTGAAGCATTTGATCATTTCAGTGATGCCGCACAACGCTTAGGTGTATATACCAGTGTGGATTACACGGATATTCTTGAATCATTGGTAAAGGAATGGAATATCGGCAATATTGGCGACCTGAACGACAAGGCGGAAAAAGCCAGGGATTACCTGATGGCGCTACCTGAAAGATTCAGGAGAATTGCGGGCAGAAGTCAGAAGGCACCACTTGAATACCAGTTTAACTGGATCAACTAGTTAAGCAGGAGGTACTGTGATGGTTCAAAAGCAATAATGACCGATTTGTATGCTCGGGCATTCACCTGTTGTTAGCATTCGCTCAAACTGATTGGGATATTAATTGCCAGGCCGCCATCTGCGGTTTCCTTGTATTTACTGTTCATGTCAAGCGCTGTTTCCCACATTGTTTTTATTACACCATCTAAACTCACTTTGGCAAAATCCGGCGTACTCTGCATGGCCAATTGGCTGGCGGTAATGGCTTTTATTGCGCCCATGGTATTTCTTTCAATGCAGGGTATTTGCACCAGGCCACC
Source organism: Chitinophagales bacterium (assembly GCA_038330815.1). Taxonomy (GTDB): domain Bacteria; phylum Bacteroidota; class Bacteroidia; order Chitinophagales; family Chitinophagaceae; genus Ferruginibacter. The sequence goes on from JBBQOJ010000077.1 coordinate 5,958, forward strand.
GATAGGATCACAGGTTAGCCCAAGGTGATGTTCCATAGCGATTTCCGCCGCCATCAGTGTTTGTCGTTGTGTTCCACCCATGCATTCAGTTAATGCGGCAGCCGCCATTGCACTGCTAACACCTATTTCGGCCTGGCAACCACCCATCGCAGCGGATATGGTGGCCCCTTTTTTGAAAATACTGCCAATTTCACCCGCCGTTAACAAAAACTGAATTATCCGCTCTTCGGGTAGAGGATTATCCTCGTAAAAGCAGCTATAGTATTGTAGCACGGCAGGGATAACACCTGCAGCCCCATTGGTGGGCGCTGTTACCACCCGGCCAAAAGAGGCATTTTCTTCATTAACGGCAAGGGCAAAACAACTCACCCAATCGAGGATATATTTAAAATTATTCCCGCCCTCCTGTATGGCATTTAGCCAGGTATCATAGTTATGATAGGGTCGTGCTTGTAATAACCGGCGGTTCAACTGGAATCCCCGCCTTTTTACAAAAAGTCCGCCTGGCAAGGTACCTTCGGTATGACACCCCTTGTACATGCAGTCTTTCATTACCCTCCAGATGTTGAGGGCTTGTGCTTTCACCTCTTGTTCGGTGCGCCAGCTCAATTCATTTTCCATCACTACTTCGCTAATACTCATGCCCGTCTTCATGCACCAGTGCAACATATCGTTGGCCGTATTTACGGGAAAGGGCAGTGTTACCTGGCTACAAGCGCCGGGCACCTCCCCTTCTTTTACTACAAACCCCCCGCCAACAGAATAGTAAGTTTCAGCAAAAGCATCTCCATTATTCAAGGTAACCAAAAAAGTAAGTGCATTGGGATGAAAGGGCAGCGACTCTGTATAGAGGAATTTGATAGCGATAGCGGGATTAAATGGTATCGGCCGCTTACCATCCAGCAATAATTGTTGTGTATTTTTTATTAATGCTATTTTCGGAAAAATCCGGTCAATCTCAAATGTTACCGGGTCATCGCCACACAAGCCGAGTTGCACCGCCACATCGGTACCATGGCCGATTCCAGTTTTGGCAAGTGATCCGTATAATAATATTTCCAGTTTTTCTACTTGTTCAACCATGTTTTTTTCCGCCAGGGAATGTAGAAACCGCAACGCAGCTTTCCAGGGGCCTAGCGTATGACTACTACTTGGGCCCACACCAATTTTGAACATGTCAAAAACAGAAATGGCTTCGTGACTCAAGTGATTTTATTTTGAGGTTATTGAACGTTTATGAGTTCAATGGTGAAAACAAGGTTTGAATTTGGAGGAATAGTTTGGCCACTACCGGCACTGCCATACCCAAGTGAGGGTGGGATATACAAGGTGATGGTACCACCTGGTTTGATAAGTGGTATCCCAATTTGCCAACCTGTGATCAATGCCCCCAGGGCAAAAGTAACTCCACTGGTACTTTGGTCGAAAGGGGTGGTAGAGGAAATCAGCCTGCCACTGTACTTAACGGTTACATCATTACACACGCCAGGTACTGTACCGGCTCCCGGTGTGCCGATTTGATAAAAAATGCCACTTGGATGTTGGGTATAGGTTACAGCATTCGCATCCAGTGTGGCTTTCAGGCTGGCCACTTCTGCGGGAGGTGCCACAGCTGTAGTGGCGGTATAAGGACATTCCTGTTTTTTGTCACAGGCGGTTAAAACGGAAGCTAAGAGCAAAATAATAATAAGGTTCGTTCGCATGAGTAAATTTGATTAATTAATAGTTGTTTGAGTAGTTGATTTACTTTCTTTTATTTTTAATTCTTTAAACAATTGTTCATTCATTTCCCATTTGTACTGCATCCTGAAAAATGCATAAAATAATACCACCCCCATCATGGCAATTACTGCCGTAAAAAACATGCCAGTTGAAGTACCTGATATCTTCATATACCATTCGGGAAGAAATAATCTCACCGACACTACCAACAGGATGATGGGGAGACCAAACAATAAGGCCATGGGAAAGCCCCTCGTAAGTTTACTAAGCACCGTATTCTCCTTTTCCCGGTGAAGTTCCCAATAATGCAGGAAGGCCTTATCTTTTTCACTTAGCATCCGGCAAAGTTAACCATTTAATAGATTGCGGTTTTGCAAATTGATGAATATTAAGTAGGTTTGGTTCAACCAAATTTATTCTTGTGAAAATAGAGCAGCTGATCGTTCAATATCTGTACATTAAAAAGCAGGTGACCTTGCAGGGAATAGGTACATTTAATTTGGATCCATCGGTAG
>JBBQOJ010000078.1:0-8185 GCA_038330815.1 Chitinophagales bacterium
AGCCACTCGTGCGTTGAATAAGCCCCTGATGATAGATTTTACCGGTATTCAATGTGTAAACTGCCGCGAATTTGAATCAAAAATATGGATTGATGCCGGAGTGATGCAGCGCATGAAAAACGACTTTGTAGTGGCCTCCCTGTTTTCTGATTATAATGAAGAATTGCCAGATGACGAAAAAAGATTCTCGCCTTTGTTAAATGCTAAGATTGAAACAGTGGGCGATAAATATGAAGATTTACAGCAACAGCTGATACAGGCATCTGGTCAGCCAAATTATGTGTTTGTGGATGGTAATGGAAAGCTGTTGATTGATGGCGGTTATGGCTACGATGCTACTAAGGGCCCCAAGGATTTTATAGCCCACCTGGATAAAGTAAAGGCATTATACAACGCAGGTAAATGATAATGGTTTGTTAGGTGCAGACTGTTTTCCGATAACAGTTATAAATGATAACACCTGCGGCAATGACCATGCAGCGTTTGTAAATAATGCATCAATAATTATCAGCGGTATCCTGTCTTCAATAAAATAATGCCATGAAAGAAAAAAACCGAAGACAGCAGCAGGCCGCCGTATTGAGGGTTTTTAGAAAAGTGCATCGTACTACTGGTGCATTATTGTTTGTATTCTTTTTTGTCATTTCCATTACGGGACTACTGTTGGGGTGGAAGAAGAATTCCGGCGGCCTCATCATGGCCAAATCCTACTCCGGTACCTCCACCAGTTTGAAGGATTGGCTGCCCATTGATAGCCTGCATACCAACGCCTGTAAATACCTTGCTGATTCCATTTCACCCAACCTGTCAACGGAACTTGACAGGATAGATATTCGTATGGATAAAGGAATGGTAAAATTTGTTTTCACAGAGGGTTTCTGGGGCTTACAACTAGATGGCGCCACCGGCAAACTACTCCACATCGAAAGAAGGCGAACTGATTTTATTGAAAAATTACATGATGGGTCTATCATGGATTACTTTGCCGGCACCGGTGGCGGCCAGATAAAATTATTCTATACTTCCGTGATGGGCATTGCACTGTTAATTTTCACCATCACCGGGTTTTGGCTTTGGTATGGGCCCAAGCGAATGCGACGAAATGCGGGCTAGTCATAGAGTAGCTATTATCTAATGAAGCGTACAAAGGATGTTCTTATGTTGCTGCACAAATGATGAATAAAATTTTAAAGTACATGAATCGACGTATAATAATTAAAAAGCCTTCCAACAGGAAGGCTTTTTAATTATAGGGGGTTACAATGTATTAGAGGGCGATTTGTTTTTCTGTCATCATCTTGCGCATGTTGATCAAACCATACCGCATACGGCCGAGGGCGGTATTGATACTGCATTTGGTTAGGTCAGCAATTTCTTTAAAGCTCAGGTCTGCATAATGCCTTAAAATAATCACTTCGCGTTGGTCATCGGGAAGCAGGTCGATCATCTTCCTTACCCTTTCATGGCTTTGCATTTGCATCATCTTATTTTCTGCAGACGGTTCGGCAAAGTTCAGTGACTCAAAGATGTCGCGGTCATCGCTGGTTTTGATGCTTGGACTGCGTTTGATTTTCCTGAAATGGTCAACACACATATTGTGTGCAATGCGCAGGGCCCAGGGTAAAAATTTGCCCTCATCGGTATACCGGCCACCTTTCAGTGTGTCGATAATTCGGATAAATACATCCTGGAAGAGGTCTTCCGCCATGTACTTGTCTTTTACCAATAAATAAATGGAAGTGTAAATCCGGTCCTTGTAGCGGTTAACAAGGGTTGCGAGGGCGTCGGTGTTGCCATCTACATAGAGATGCACCAACTGTTGGTCAGTTAAGTTAATAAGGCATTTCATAAACTTCTACAGTTTTTGTTGGTTAGGACTTTGTTTGGAACCAATAAGAGGGAATTTAGCGTAGAAGTCTAATGTAGATAGGCATCGTGGCTTTTCACTTTACTGGATATTGGACTGTGAAAATATGATTAATTATTAAAATGCCAAATTAATTTTTAACTTTTTTTTTATCTGCTTGTTTTAATAAAAATAGTTGATATCAGGTATTAAAAGAATGTGAGGCTGGTTTTTAAGACAAATTTCACAAATTTAACTGAAGGCCACAGCAAGGCATTACTTTTGCAAAACAAAAGAATGGCAACGAAAAAGTTAACGAAGAAAAAGGGCCACCTTCCTCTCAAGGATAGCGATGGGATTTATATCAGTGGCGCACGCACCCACAATCTTAAGAATGTAACGGTTACGATACCACGCAATCAGCTGGTGGTGGTAACGGGCGTATCCGGCTCAGGCAAATCATCGCTTACCATCGATACCTTATTTGCGGAAGGGCAACGCCGGTATGCCGAAAGCCTGAGTAGTTATGCAAGGCAGTTTATGCAGCGCATGAATAAGCCGGATGTTGATTTTATAAAGGGATTGTGCCCTGCCATTGCCATCGAACAGAAAGTGATCACCCGAACACCAAGAAGTACGGTAGGGAGTATGACTGAATTATACGACTACCTGCGTTTATTGTATGCGCGGGCAGGTAAAACCATTTCACCGGTGAGCGGACAGGAAGTAAAGAAAGACGATGTAGCGGATGTAGTAAAAGCGATGGTTAATTTAACCCCGGGCGACAAGGTACTGCTGCTGGTGCCCTTCCGGCAACATGCCAACCGCGACGTAAAAGAGGAACTAAACATCCTGGTGCAAAAGGGCTTTTCCCGCATGTATAATAACCAGGAAATTTTACGTATAGAAGATATACTGGATAGCGATGCGTTGGTGAAAAGTATTGCCCCCTCCAGGACAACAAAGCCAGCTTACCTGCTGGTAGACCGGTTGGTGGCAAAGGATTTTGATGAGGATGACCTGCACCGTATCAGCGACTCTGTGGGCACTGCCTTTTATGAAGGGGAGGGCGAATTAATGATTGAAATCAATGGAAAAAAGGTAAAACAGTTTAGCAATAAGTTTGAACTGGATGGTATACAGTTTGAAGAACCTGTGCCTAACCTGTTTTCTTTCAATAACCCTTTCGGAGCTTGTCCCACCTGTGAAGGATTCAGCCAGGTACTAGGCATCGATAGCGACCTGGTGATCCCCAACAAACAGTTAAGCGTATACGAAGGCGCAGTGGCACCATGGAAGGGCGAAAAATTAGGACAGTGGAAGGAACAATTTATACGTGCTGCCAAAAATGTAAACTTCCCCATACATAAACCGGTGATTGATTTAACAGACGAACAATTGCAGGTACTTTGGGAAGGCAACCACCATGTAAATGGCATCAATGATTTCTTCAGGGAGGTAGAGCAAAATTTATACAAAGTGCAATACCGTGTACTGCTGAGCCGTTACCGGGGCCGAACCCTCTGTCCCGACTGCAAAGGCTACCGCCTGAGAAAAGAGGCGTTGTATGTAATGGTAGGCGACAAACATATCGGCCAGCTTTGCGCCATGCCGGTAAAAGACCTCAATGCCTGGTTTAACGGACTAACGTTAGGTGAATATGATCAGCAGGTAGCTAAAAGGATACTCATCGAAATTCATCACCGCCTGAAAACATTGATGGATGTTGGCCTCGGTTATTTAACACTCAACCGCCTGGCCAATTCGTTGAGTGGTGGAGAAAGTCAACGCATTCAATTAACAAGAAGCCTTGGTAGTAACCTTACCAATTCATTGTATATATTGGATGAACCCTCTATTGGTTTACACAGCAGGGATACCGTAAAACTAATTAGTGTATTGAAAGAATTGCGCGACCTGGGCAACACGGTGGTAGTGGTAGAACACGATGAAATGATGATGCGGGAGGCGGATTATATTATTGATATGGGGCCGCTTGCAAGTCACCTTGGTGGCGAAGTGGTAGCCGCAGGAAATTATGATGAACTGGTGGCGGATGATAAAAGTTTGACCGGGAAATACCTAAAAGGTACGCTGCAAATCGAACCGCCCAAACAACTACGTAAATGGAACCGCAGTATTACCATTGAGGGTGCACGGCAAAATAACCTCCGCAATATCACGGTGGAATTTCCGCTCCATGTTTTTTGCGTTGTGAGCGGGGTAAGTGGTAGTGGTAAAACTACCCTGGTAAAACAAATCCTTTATCCTGCCCTGCAAAAATTAAAAGGAGAGGGCGTTGAAAAGGCAGGCATGCACAAAGCCCTTAAAGGGGATATGGACAGCATCTCGCAGGTGGAAATGGTGGACCAAAACCCCATTGGAAAATCATCGCGTAGCAACCCGGTTACCTATATAAAAGCGTATGATGAAATAAGGGAATTGTTTAGCAAACAACCCATGAGTAAAATGCGTGGCTTTCAACCCAAGCATTTTTCTTTTAACGTGGATGGTGGCAGATGTGATGCCTGCAAAGGCGAGGGTGAACAGGTAGTAGAGATGCAGTTTTTGGCGGATGTGCACCTTACCTGCGAAGTGTGTGGTGGAAAACGGTTCAAGGAAGAGGTGTTGGAAGTTACCTACAAAGGCAGCAGCATTTATGAGGTATTGGAAATGAGCGTAGATGAAGCCATCGGGTTTTTTGCAGAGGAAGCCGATGTGGCCAAAAAAATACAACCGCTGAGTAATGTAGGTCTTGGGTATGTAAAACTGGGCCAGTCGAGCAACACTTTATCGGGTGGCGAGGCACAACGCGTAAAACTAGCCTCTTTTTTAGGCAAAGGAAAATCGCAGGGAAATATCCTGTTCATTTTTGATGAGCCCACCACTGGTTTGCATTTCCATGACATTAAAAAATTACTGGCCTCCTTCAATGCACTTATTGAACAGGGCCATACCATACTGGTGATTGAGCATAATACGGATGTGATAAAAAGTGCCGATTGGGTGATTGACCTTGGGCCGGAAGCCGGCGATGGCGGGGGTACCCTGGTATTTGCAGGAAAGCCAGCGGATCTTAGAAAATGCAAGGAAAGTTATACCGGTCGTTACCTGTAATGCTAATGGTTATTAAAATAATTCCCCCGGGAGAAATATATAAAAAAGCGCAACTTCGTAAAGGGTTGCGCTTTTTTTTTGCCATTGATCATTATCTTCAGCAATAATCCTGTTGCCAAACTTTTTTATCACAAGCATCCGCTTGTGCCCCGGCTGGTAGCAAACAATGAACAAATTTTTTATATTGGTACCCGTTAAATTATGCGATTAACACAAGGGAGGTATCTTTTCTCAGGAAGATCAAGGCGGGGTCTGCCCAGCTAGTTCTTCGGGGAACCCGAGCTAAGTTTGGCCGTTTCCGAAATCAATCAGCCAGTGTTGGGTAAAAGAAAAGGGGGGTGATGGTAAACCGGTTTATCTCAAACGGTTACTGTCTTTGATTATTTTTTGATCTTTATTTATGCCAATGGCGGCAAGGATAAGCGAGATAATGATGAGTACATGCGCCGCGGCACTAATGGCATAATCGCCTCTCGTATATTCAGCTTGGATGGTTTTATAATACAAAAATACCAGCAGCACATCGAGCAATATCCCAACGATACAAAGCCGTAGTTGAATCACCCTTGTTTTGTAAAGAAAAATAGTGACCAGGGTGAGCACTCCCAGGGCGATAGTGGTGGTCATCAACAACAGGTTTTCTGTGCCGTTCAACTGGTGGTACAGGCTATCTGTAATATGGGTGCCGCTATAAAAAGAAAATTTCAGGGTAAGGAAGGCCAGCACACTTGCCAGCAATAACCAGATGGATTGAATGCGTTGTATCATGATGATGGTTGTTAAATGGAAGAACCGACTTTTAAAATACTAACCAGGAAGACGTATGACCACCAGCTTATAGTTGAGGGTACAACTCAAATTGATGCATAAATTCATTCACCTGTTTACGTACGGAAGTAATCAAATTGGCATCATCAGCATTCATCAGTACGTTATCTACTGCGTTTACCACAAACTGCATATCCGATTCCTTCATGCCCCTTGTGGTAATGGCAGCTGTGCCCACCCGTATACCGGAGGTTACAAAAGCACTTTTATCATCAAAGGGCACCATGTTTTTGTTAAGGGTAATGTCGGCCTTTACCAGGGCCTGCTCCGCTTTTTTACCACTGATATTTTTGTTACGCAGGTCAATCAGCATTAGGTGGTTATCTGTTCCGTTGCTGATTAACTGGTATCCCTTTTCTACAAATGCCTTGGCCATCGCCTGGGCATTTACAATTACCTGTTGTGCATAGCTGGTAAATTCATCCGTTAATATCTCACCAAAGGCGATGGCTTTGGCTGCAATGATATGTTGCAACGGGCCTCCCTGGATGCCGGGAAATACCGCCATGTCCATTAGGTTACTCATCATACGAATATTTCCCTTCACATCTTTTAAGCCAAAAGGGTTTTCAAAATCTTTTTTCATTAAGATGATACCTCCCCTGGGTCCGCGGAGGGTTTTGTGGGTAGTAGAAGTAACAAAATGACAATGTTCAAAAGGGGAGCTTAGTAAGTTTTTGGCAATTAAGCCGGCAGGATGTGCCATATCGCATTGTACAAATGCGCCTACTTCATCAGCTATCCTGCGAATGCGGGCATAATCCCAGTCGCGGCTATAGGCCGAAGCACCGCAGAATATTAATTTGGGTTGATAGGTCCTTGCTTTTTCTTCCAGGGTATCATAATCAATCAAACCTGTTTCCTTTACCACACCATAAAAATGAGCTTCGTAGGTTTTACCTGAATAATTTACCGGTGACCCATGCGTAAGGTGGCCGCCCATGCTAAGGTCGAGCCCAAGAATTTTATCGCCGGGTTGCAACACGGCCAATGCCACTGCAGCATTTGCCTGTGCCCCGCTATGGGGTTGCACATTGGCATAATCACAATGAAAGATTTGCTTCAGGCGGTCAATGGCCAACTGTTCTGTTTGATCTACAAACTCGCAACCCGCATAATACCTTCTGCCGGGATAGCCTTCTGCATATTTATTGGTCATAACACATCCCGATGCCTCAATTACCTGCAGTGATGTGAAATTTTCAGAAGCAATTAACTCAATGCCATGTCGCTGACGTTCCAATTCTTTTTTTATGATATCAAAAACCAGGGTATCTCTTTGCATGAATCTTTTTTAAGACTGCAAATATACAAACGTGTTATTACTTAACCCTATCCTCCCAATAAATAGCTGGAAGCAACAGGTAGCATTTACACAAAATGAACTACTTTCACACACGGTTTAAAACCAGCAACACCATATTGTAAAAAAAACATCCGCCGGATGCGGATTTAGTGTTAAGTATGAAGGCGATTATTCCAGTAGCAGGGGCAGGCACCAAACTGCGGCCACACACGTATACGCAGCCAAAGGCACTCATACCTTTAGCCGGTAAAACTGTCCTAAGTATCATTGTTGACCAATTGCACGAGGCGGGCATTAATGAATTTGTATTTATTGTTGGATACCTCGGCGAGAAAATACAGGACTATGTAAAAGAAAACTATCCTACGCTCACCTGCCACTTTGTGTATCAAAACGAACGCTATGGTACCGGGCATGCCATCGACCTGGCAAAGGAGATTGTTGGTGACGACCAGGTGTTGGTGGTGTTGGGCGATACCATTGCAGAATATGATGTAAAGGCAATGATCCAATCCCCTTATTCGATGCTGGCAGTTAAAAAGGTAGACGACCCCCGTAATTTTGGGGTGGCGGAGATTGAGGAAGATGATTTTATCAGCAGGGTGGTAGAGAAGCCGGCCATCCCCAAAAGTAATATGGCGCTGGTGGGTATTTATAAAATTATTGAAACGCACGACCTGTTTATCTGCATCAAACGCATTATGGAAAAGGCCCAGCGCTCTACCGGCGAACTCAGCTTAACAGATGCCATTGAATGTATGATCCAAACCGGCGCAAAAATAAAGGCAGTTAAAGTAACCTCCTGGTTTGATTGTGGCAAAAAAGAAACCCTGCTAAAATCAAATGCCACGTTACTGAAGAAGTTTGGTGGCAAGGTAGTAGGAATGGAAAAATTTGAGAATACCATTATCATTCCACCTGTAAGCATCGCGGAAGGATGTGATATCAAAAACTCGGTGATTGGGCCTAATGTAACCATCGGTGAAAACACCATATTGAACTATACCATCGTAAAAGAGTCGATTATCGGCTCTTTTTCTAAATTATACGATGTGGTGCTGGATGATTCCCTCATTGGCAGTGATACC
>JBBQOJ010000079.1:0-8180 GCA_038330815.1 Chitinophagales bacterium
AGGAGTGCAGGCTGCTCACGCTTTACCTGGTGGTATTGACCACCGTCAACAATAACCCCTCTATTTTTTTGTTCTTCGCAGTTCCAATAAATTAAGGGAGTTGGGATGAAACCCGGTAACGTAGGTATGCACCAGGTGGATGGCCATGTCGTACCACAGCGGTACCACCACGGCATCGGCTATAATCATGCGGTCCATTGCCCTGTATAAATCATACCGCACACTATCGTTGCCTTCCCCAATGGCCCGTTCATACAAGGCATCGTATTGCGCATTATTGTACCGGGTATAATTAGGCGGTGCCGGGTTTTTACCATAAAATACGCTTAGGTAATTTTCCGCATCGGGGTAATCGGCAATCCAGCTTCCCCTAAAAAAAAGTGCCTGGGATTTACTGGTTTGTTCCAGTAATAAACTTTTTTGAATGGCTTCCACCTGTACCTGTATGCCTGACCTATTTAATTCATTGGCAATAAAACCGGCAAGGTCTGCGTAGATGGGGATAGTTAATAATTTAATCACCGGCATCCCCTTACCACCGGGGAAACCAGCTTCTGCCAACAGGCGTTTCGACTTCTCCGGGTCGTAATGATAGCCCTTTACCAGGTTGCGGTCAAACGACGGCAGGCCCGATGGCACAAAGCCACTTTCGGCAGCGGTACCGATGGAATTGCGGAGGTACAGCATCATTTTCCGCCGGTCAAATCCATAGCTAATTGCTTGTCTTATTTTTTTCAGTCTTGTTGGTGATGGTTGTACCAGGGCATTGGTGGTGTCAACCAAAAATCCGAGGTATTCTATATTCAGGTAATCATGTTTTTGTAGCAATAATTTACCCTCCCACTCTTTTTTAAGCTGTCCCGTTTTGGTGAGTATTTCGTCTTTAAAGGATGCATCAATATCGTTGATAAAGTCGAGCCGCTGTTGCTGAAATTCCAGGAATTCGGTTGCCTTGCTATCGTAAAAAGACACCCGGATGCCATCAAGATACGGTAACGCATACCCGCTGCTATCCCGTTCAAAATAACGGGGGTGTTTCCGCAAAATAAGGGCCTGCCCTTCTTCCCAGGTTACCAGGCTAAATGGGCCTGTACCCACGGGGTGGCTTCTAAAACCACTGCCATATTTTTCCACCGCTTCCCTGGGTACAATGGAACAATATTGCATACTAAGTATGCCCAGGATGGGTTGAAACGGTCGCAGCAATGTGAGCTGAAAAGTAGAATCGTTGAGAGCGATAAAACCATTCACACTATCTACCCGGTTGTTGAATATCCAGGCGCCGGGACTGGCTACATTTTTATCTGTTAGCCTGTTAAAACTATATACCACATCGCCGGCGGTAAGGCGCCTGCCAGTGGCACCGGCAAAAGCAACATCATCATGAAAAAACACATCCGTACGCAGGTTAAATGTAAAACGCAGGTGATCCGGGGAAAGTTGCCAGCTTTTTGCAAGGGAAGGTTTCAACTGCATGTTATCGTCTACCTCAATCAGCGTATTGTATAGCTGGTGAATGGCCCACATGATGGATTGATTTTTTGCAAAAGCAGGATCCAGGCTGGCAATTCCGGATTGCTCATTATAACGAAATATTTTTTTATCGGGATGACGGTGCGTGTTACAGGAGAATGGAATACCCACCATAAATGCCAGCAAAACAAACCAGCCGGCAGCAGTAAGTGGGGCTTTTCTTATACTTATTACATACATCGCGTTATAAATATTAAATTATAGTACCAATTGTATGGCAGGAAATTGTGCCACACTGAAAAAAAACCGAACTTAATCAATAAATAGTAAGCAGCGGCAGGTGCGCCAACACTATCTTTATAAATTTTTCTTATAATCATTTTGTATTGCCTTCAACCCCGACAATTTAATTTTAAAGCATGAAGTTCCTCAAGCCTGTTTTGTTGGTTGCCTTTTGTATGATGTCGCTTTACACCATGTTACCCGCGCAACCCCTTAATAAAAAAACAACGTTTAGCCGTGCCGACACGCTACGCGGCAGCAATGGTCCCGGCAGAAACTGGTGGGAGGTAACAAAATATGATTTGCATGTGTCTTTTAACATTGCAGACAGCAGCATTCACGGGCACAATAACATTCATTTCAAAGTATTAAAAAAGGGCAAATTTCTACAAATAGATTTACAGGAGCCGTTGATAATCGACAGTATTTTGTACTCCATGCGGGAAATGGGAGCCGGTAAAGTTGATTATAAAAACATACAAAAAGAAGGAAATGCCTATTTTATTCCCGCAGGTTTGTTTTCCATCCCCCACACCAATTTCCCGGAAATTAAACTCACCGTTTATTATCACGGAAAACCCACGGTGGCAAAAAGAGCGCCCTGGGATGGTGGCCTTATCTGGAAAAAAGACAAGATGAACAGGCCATGGGTAACCGTTGCCTGCCAGGGCCTTGGTGCCAGTGTTTGGTATCCCTGTAAAGATTACCAGGGCGATGAGCCGGATAGTGCGGGCATGCATATCACCATTCCCGATTCGCTTTTTGCCGTTGGCAATGGCAGGTTAAGGGATAAAAAGGTAAATGGCGATGGTACCGCTACCTTTTATTGGGCAGTGGTAAATCCTATCAATAACTATAACCTGGTGCTGTATATCGGAAAATATGAAAATTTCGGGGAAACCTTTGCTGGCGAAAAAGGCCCGCTCGATATGAATTATTGGGTGCTGAATTATAATATGGAAAAAGCCAAAAAACATTTTACAGACGCGCCCCGCATGATGAAGGCGCTGGAATATTGGTTTGGCCCCTATCCTTTTTACCAGGATGGATACAAGTTGGTGGAAGCACCCTACCTGGGCATGGAACACCAGAGCGCCATTGCCTATGGCAACCAATACCAGCATGGTTACCTTGGCAGGGATTTAAGTGGCAGTGGCTGGGGATTAAAATGGGACTTTATCATTGTTCATGAAAGCGGGCATGAATGGTTTGCCAACAATATCACCACTATTGACATTGCCGATATGTGGGTGCACGAGGGCTTCACCAATTATTCAGAAATCCTTTTTACGGAATATTATTATGGTAAAGCAGCAGCTACCGCCTACGTAACCGGTATCCGAAAAAATATTACCAACGATATCCCGGTGATTGGTATCTATGGTGTAAACAAGCAAGGTAGTGGCGACATGTATTACAAGGCCTCCAATATGATCCACAATATCCGGCAGGTAATTAACAATGACAGCCTGTTCAGGAAAATACTGAGGGGGCTTAACCAATTTTTCTATCACCAGGTGGTTACCACCAAACAGGTAGAGGACTATATATGCAAACATTCCAACATTAATTTCAGTAAAGTATTTGACCAGTATTTACGTACCACACAAATACCTGTGTTGGCGTATAAAATGGATCGCACCCACCTGCACTACCGGTATATGGATTGTTTGCCGGGTTTCGATATGCCGCTAAAAATTAATTTTAACAAGGAACAATGGATTAAGCCGAAAGAAATATGGCAATCCCTTCGCCGGGTTAAGGATGGCGCCAACAAATTGGTGGTGGACCCAAATTTTTATATCAAAACAAAAAAGGTAGATTAATTTCGCACCAAAGCAGCTTATGAGCCAAATCAGGAGGCAAAGCATCATTTCATCGCTAATGGTTTATGTAGGATTTGCCCTCGGCTTTTTCAACACTTACCTGTTTACCAAAGAAGGTGGTTTTACCAAGGAACAATATGGGCTTACCGGTATTTTTATCGCCGTAGCCAACCTGATGTTTTCATTCGCCAACCTGGGGATGACTTCTTACATCTATAAATTTTATCCCTATTATAACGACAACCTCGACAAAAAAAAGAATGATATATTAAGCTGGGCCCTGCTGGTGTCGTTATTGGGCTTTTGCGTAATTGTGGCCGGTGGCATAAATTTTAAGGATTTAATTATCAATAAGTATGGCAGCAGTTCACCGGAGTTTGTAGATTATTATTACTGGATTTTCCCCTTCGGCCTTGGCCTTACATTGTATAGCATTTTGGAAAGTTATGCCTGGCAGCTAAAGAAATCGGTGTTCACCAATTTTTTGCGGGAAGTACAGTTTCGTGCCTTCACCACCCTGCTCATTATTTTTACCTTTCTTGGGTGGCTGGGCAATTTCGACCTGTTTATTAAAATTTATTCCTTTACCTACCTCGGCATCGCACTCATTTTAATGGGGTACCTGTTATGGAACGGATACCTTCACCTCACTTTTACTGTGAGTATCATCACCAGGAAATATTTTAAAAAAATACTAAACTTCATCAAATTCATTTATGGCGGTACGCTGGTATATGCTGTAGCGGCTGTTTTTGATACTATATTACTTGCCTCTGTATCCACCAACGGACTTGCTGCGGTAGCGGTGTATTCGCTGGCCCAAAATATGGCGAGTTTAATACAGGCCCCGCAGCGGGGTATTATTTCCTCTTCGCTGGCCGCCTTATCCCAGGCCTGGAAAGACAAGGACCGGCTACGGATATTGCGGATCTATAGACAATCCTCCATCAACCAGTTAATTTTTGGTGTGGGTATGTTTTCATTGATCTGGCTCAATTTTTCCGACGGCATCTTCACCTTTAAATTGCAGCAGGGGTATATTGATGCCAAATGGGTGTTCTTTTTTATTGGGATGATGCGGATTGTTGATATGGGATCGGGTGTAAATGCACAAATCATTGCCACTTCCACCCTATGGAAATTTGAATTTTTTACCGGCGTCATATTATTACTAATCACATTGCCACTCAATTATATACTCACCAAATATTACTTTGATATTGCCGGTCCGGCGATCGCCAACCTTATCACCTTTACTATTTACAATGGCATCCGGTATTGGTACCTGGAGAAAAAATTTAAAATGCAACCCTTTACCAGGGAAACTGCCTACACCTTGGTTTTGGGCCTTGCCTGCTTTTATGTTTGCTTTTGGTTATTTGATCAACACCGCGGTATCCAGTGGTTATTCATCCGCAGCAGTGCATTTTTGGTATTGTATATTGGAGGCACCCTGTTATTAAAACTGTCGGCAGACATACTCCCCATTTGGAACACCATGCTGACCAGGGCAAGCGGTAAGAAAAAGGTATAAATGCGGTTTGATTCTTTTGGTGGCTAATTCTTCTTGCAATTTGCGCTGGCGCCCACAGCAGCAGGGCCAACCCAAAGTTAGCACCGTTAGTTAGCAAATAGGTGTATAGGTTACATGCATAACGCAACGGTTAGCGGTAAACAGGTTATGTAATGGTGATTTGCGTCAACTGGCCAGGTCTTTTCCTTAGAAGATATCATTACCGGGCAATCCTGCCACCGGAAATAAACCTGCTGCTGTAATAATCATCGGCAAGGCTGCTGATGGTAACCCCGCTGTGTACGCTGCTGTGTACAAAATAATTATCCCCCAAATACAGGCCCACATGGCTTACGCCACCACTGGTATTAAAAAATACCAGGTCGCCTTCCTCCAGTAGTTCTGTTGTTACTTTTTCACAACTATTATACTGTTCCCGGGCGGTACGTGGAATATCCAGGCCAAAAACCTCTTCCAGGGCTTTTCCGGTAAAGGCACTACAATCAATGCCGCTCCGATCGTTACCACCATAGCGGTACCTGGTTGCCCACCACGCGTCTATAAATTGATACAGGGAAAAATTGACGATGGATTCCACTTCGCGATCCATCATCATCGCATATTTAAATTGCAAAGCCGGGCAAACTTCAATATTACTTGTAAACCCGGTTTTAATTGCGGCAGACTGCCCGGGAGTGGATACGGCTGGAGTGGTATTCGGTGTTTCAACCACTATCTTCCGCGCACTGGATGGCTGCACCATTTCAATGCCTTCAATAAATCGGGGGCCGTGAACAGTAGCTGGTTTTTCGGCAAACCGCTCCAGGTTAACATTGGTTTGAGCGGATGCGGTTATTGATGTTCCTGAAAATATGCCTGTGGCAACAGCAACAAAAAATAAGTGTTTCATACGTAAAAGCGGGTGTTTACACGTAAGTACAACTTAATCTTGTGTTATTCAATCATCTAAAAGTCGTTAATTATCCTGTTGATTTTTTCCTTACTATAAACCCTGTAATACAAACAATTAATAAATAAATTTTTTAAATGCGTGCCAAAGGTAACCTGCAAAACCTAAAAATGCAACCTTTTGGCATAATAAGTTGGTTAGTAAGGTATTGCTATGTGGAAAAACGAATTAGCTAAGGGTTTTATTGTGTGCGATATTTGCGGTTGCCGAATCGATGAAACTTACTTACGAGTTACCCGTTACATCGACCAGGTACCCGGCTTCCGGCACCTGAATCAACCTGTCATTAATCAACCAGATGAACTTTTCTCACTTACACGTACATACTCAATTTTCCCTGCTGGATGGCGCGGCATCTATTAAAAGCCTTTACCAGAAAGCCATTGCGGAAAAAATGCCCGCCCTGGCCATCAGTGACCACGGCAATATGTTTGGCGCATTCGAATTTGTAAAGGAAGCATACAATCACCGCAACGAAGACAAATCACTCAAGGTAAAACCCATTGTTGGCTGCGAATTTTATATCACCACCGACCGCACCCGCAAAACCTTTAGCAAGGAGGAAAAAGATCCGCGGCATCACCAGATTTTATTGGCTAAAAACGAGCAGGGTTATAAAAACCTGGTTAAACTGACCTCGCTGGGCTACATCGAAGGCATGTACTCCAAGTATCCCCGCATTGATAAGCAACTCATCCATAAGTACCACGAGGGCCTGATTGCCACCACCTGTTGCCTGGGCGCACTGGTGCCACAAACCATATTAAAAAAAGGTGAAGCCGAAGGGGAAAACGAATTTAAATGGTGGCTGAATATTTTCCAGGAAGATTATTATGTTGAATTGCAGCGGCATGGCATACCCGACCAGGAAAAAGTAAACAAGGTATTGATCAAATTTGCCCGGAAATACAATGTTAAAATTATTGCCAGCAACGATTCGCACTATGTTGATCAAAAGGATGCCAATGCACACGATATCCTGTTATGCATCAACATAGGCGAAAAACAAGCTACGCCAAAGTGGGACGAGCTGTCGGATGACGATGTTTTGGTAAAAAATAAAAGGTTTGCATTTCCCAACGACCAGTTTTACCTCAAAACCGGCGCGGAAATGATCAAAGTATTTGAAGATATACCGGAAGCCATTGATAATACCAACGAAATTGTAGCCAAGGTTGACCTGCTGGACCTAAAAAGGGATATCCTGTTGCCGCATTTTGTAGTACCGCCTAATTTTAAGTCGCAGGACGAATACCTTAGCAACCTCACCTGGACAGGGGCCAAAGAACGGTACAAAATCTTTACGCCCGAAACAGAAGAACGCATCAATTTCGAACTGGGGGTGATCCGCGACATGGGTTTTGCCGGCTACTTCCTGATTGTGAGCGACTTTATTGTGGCTGGTAAAGAAATGGGCGTGTTTGTAGGGCCGGGCCGTGGCTCAGCTGCAGGTAGCGTAGTGGCGTATTGCATTGGCATCACCAATATCGACCCGATCAAGTATAAGCTCCTGTTTGAAAGGTTCCTGAATCCCGAACGTAAGTCGATGCCGGATATTGATACCGATTTTGATGATGAAGGCAGGCAACGGGTGATTGATTATGTAGTGCAGAAATACGGTAAAAACCAGGTGGCCCAGATAATTACCTATGGTACCATGGCCGCCAAATCGAGTATTGCGGATGTGTCCAGGGTAATGGATCTTCCCCTCGCCGAAAGCAGGGCCCTATCCAAACTGGTTCCGGAAAAACCCGGTATCAATCTAAAGCGGCTCTTACATGCACCTTATACCACCAAGGAAGCAAAAAATGGCGTAAAATCACTGGAAGAAAAGGAACAGTTGCAGGCAGAGGATCTCGAAAACGTTAAAAAGCTACGGGAAATTTATGCAAGCGAGGGCCTCCATAGCACCATATTGCATGAAGCAGAAATTTTAGAAGGGTCGGTAAGAAACACCGGCATCCACGCCTCCGCCATCATCATTGCACCGAGGGATTTAACCGACCTGTTACCGGTGGCCTCCTCCAAGGAATCTGAATTATGGCTCACGCAAATTGAGGGGGGATCAATTGAAGAAGCCGGCGTTATTAAGATGGACTTCCTGGGTTTAAAAACC
>JBBQOJ010000080.1:0-8170 GCA_038330815.1 Chitinophagales bacterium
ACTTCTTCCCGGTGGCTAGTAATATAATCACCGGTATAAACCACAAAATCGGGTTGATACTTTTTCGCATTGTTAAACGAGTCAATAATAAAATTAAAATCAAACCGGTTGCCGATATGAATATCGCTGATTTGCATCAGGGTTTTTCCAGCCAAAGCTGGTGGCAAGTTCTTTACCGGCATGGCAATTTTTACAAATTCCAGCCAAAAATCTGCCACCTGCCAGGCATACAATCCACCCAACACGCTCATTCCGGTTAGCCCGATTATGCTGTTTTTCAGGAGGCTACGTCTTGTCATAATTTGTACTCCAATATCCTATTCGTTTTAATAACAAAGAGGCAGGTATTATCAACCTTGCAGTGGCTTGTGGCGTTAGTTTTCACAGTAACCAGATTACCTAAACCACTTTGCATACACTGTGCAGCTAATGCATTACTTACTCAAATAATGGCCGATAACCACCGCAGCCTTACCATCGGCAAATTAATAACGCCACGGCCAGTTACCCTAATATTACAACAGCAATTCCATCATCATGGAACAACTTCTTCCCATGCCATTAATACCGCTGCCATGCGTGCGGTAATCCTGGTTAAAAATATTCTGGAGGGAGAGAAATAATTTCAATTGGCCCAGGCGGTAATTGCCATACACATTCATCACCTGCCATCCCGGCGTGCCTCCCTTTGGTATGCGGTTGTCATCCCTGTCGCCCTTTGCCAAGCGGCCTTGTTTACCAGCAAATAAATACGCTGCACCTGCACCCCATTTTTGCACCTGGTATTCCATTAACAAACTGCCATTGAAAGGCGGAATGCGCCGCATGGGCTCATTGGCAGAAAGATTTTGACCGTATTGCCAGGCCATATTATTTTTTATTACCAGGGCCTTGCCCAAGCGGTAGTGAAAACTCCACTCGGCGCCACGCATATACGAACGCTGGCTGTTTACCTTGGTGTAAACATTGTAGCCACCTACCTGCTGCCCGGGCACGGGTACCCGGGTGATCAGATTGGCAAGGTGCATGTAAAACAGCGCTACGGAAGCGGTAATATTTTTAGTATTTAAGCGGTATCCAATTTCGGTGTTGTAGGTTTTCTCGGGTTGAAGATCATAGGCGGGTATTTCATACCTGAAATCTACCAGGCCAAGGGTACCCAGGTCATCAATATTGGGTGCCCGGTAACCGGTACTTAAAGAACCATACACCGATTGGTATTGGCTCAGCCGGAAGGATACGGCCAGGTTGCCCACCAGTGAGGAAGGACGTACCGTAATATCGCCCAGTTTGAGGGCGGTAGTAACGGTATCGGGTATACGAATAGAGAAACTGTTGTAACGAAGGCCGGCTTCGATATCAAAATCCCCCTTTTTAATATGGTGCAGGCTGTACAAAGAAAAATTGCCACTGGTGGCGGCGTTGGGATAGAGGCCCCGCTGGTTAATTGATTGGTTATTGGCCAGCGTAACCTGTTGTTTGCTGCTCATCACCTTGTCGTGGTAATATTCAATACCTGAATTGGCCGTCCAGCTACCGGAGATGGCCGACAGTACATCCGCTACCAGGCCAATGGTACGCACCCGGTCTTCTTCCATAAACCGGTTGGTATTCCCATTCCTAAAATAATCGCGGTGTTCGAGGCTGTTTTGAAATGAACTGATGAAGGTAATTTTTTGAAATAGTTTATGCCTGCCCGTTAGTTCCAGTTTGGCATAACTGAGTTTCCTTTGTTGCGGAGCAAAATTATAATAGGCAAAATTTTCCAGCTGTACGCGGTGGTACAAGGGCACTTCCTCCTGGCGCAGCCATTGATGCGCCAGGATAAACACGGCGTTGGCGGTAAGCTGGTACTTTAGTTTAACATCCAGCGATTGCTCCTGGTAACCACTTGGCGACTGCCTCCCGGTGGTATCTCCGCCATACAGGTCGCCGAATTTTTTCCTGGAGTAACCAGCTACCAGGGCCAGCTTTTCCGATTGGTAGGTAACCGTTCCCCTGCCACTGTACTCCATATCCTGCGTAGTTAGTTTACCACGTATGCTGCCGCCCCATTCCGGAGTTTTGGTAAAAGCGGGTTCCTGCGTAAATACCTGAATCACTCCGCCCAAAGCATCGGAGCCGTATTGTACCGAGCCTGTGCCCCTGGCTACTTCAATTTTGGAGATGGTCCAGGGATCAATGGTATTAAAATATTGGTTGGGGCCAAAACGGTAGGTGGAATTATTCAACCTTATACCATCCATTAGTAACAAGGTTTGGTTGCCGGTTAATCCCCTTACAAAAGGGGAACCGCCCCCATGGTTTGTTTTTTGAATAAAAACGCCGGGGGTGCCCACCAACGCCTCCGGGGTGGTTCTAAACTGGTTCCGGTTGATATCTTCCTGTGTGAGCAGGGACACGGAATAGGGAATTGATAAAAAGGCAGTATTTTTTCGGGTAGCCGTTAGGGTGATGGCCTGCAGGTTGCCAGCCGCATCGTTCACGGCAACCGTATCCACTGTTGGCTTTTCATCAATAACGTCCTGCGCCCAGGTGGCAGTTGCCAATAGCTGCCCAATTAATACAAATAAGCAATACTTCATACAATTTTATTATCATTACCAGGCAAGTTCCCCCGATACCTTGATGGTAAACTATCTTCCCTTATTTCGGCCTGCCCAATAGCTGGTTTCGGGTACCCACGATAACTCCCGGGAGCTATTTTGTACAACTACTCCGTTAGCGGCAGGATAGCACGCAAGGTAGTTGGTTGCCGGTGTTATTATAAAGGTAACGGTGGTTTCAGTATTTATCATCCGTCGATAAAAATAAATGACAGTGCCTTTTCGCAGGCAAATACCAGGTTATTTCCTATTACCTGCCCTGCTACCGGAAGGTGCTAATACCCGGTAACCTGGTACCAAACCTATTATCAGTCTATAAAATAACTGTCCATGCCTTCGCCAGTATCCTGTTATTAAATTTACTAACGCTATTACCACAACTAACTGGTGGGGTAAATATAATGCTGTTGGATAATGTAGGAAGCCTGCTTTAGATAAATAATGAAAAGTTAACCAGGGGGCTTTTTCTAATCTTACTAATATCCTGCCTTTGCGCACCCCTTCCACCTGGCCGATTATTTTTCCGGCTGTTTATTCAAAAAATCATGATCTTATTAAAGCGACCATTTTATACCACCATTAATTACAAATCCGTCAACGGGTGCATAAATATCTTTGAATATTGGATTTACCAGGCTTCCCGAAAAAATAGTATCGAACCTGGATTGCCTTGTGTCGGTAAAATTTTCAAAATTGAGAAACAGGGAAAAATGCGCCCATAGTTTCTCGGCCATAAATCCCATTATCCAATAGGGTTTGCCAAAACTGCCGTCACTTAGCCGCTGCCTGCTGTAATGATAAGCTTCCAATCCTAATTTAAGTTGATCTTCTACCTCAAACATAAGCACATTGTTCAATCGGTGGCGCGCTGTTAAGGGCATCCATTCCCGGCTATTGGTAAAATAAGTATTGGCATCCGTATAAGTGTATCCAATAAATAATTTAAAATCAGCGTAGGTTAATTTAAGATTGGTTTCAGTTCCTTTGGTAGCTATATACCCGGTTGAATTTTGGAGTTGTACATTACCGGCTGCAGCATTGTTCAATACCAGCGGGTGATTTAACCTGGTATAAAAAATGAGTTGATTAAAGCTTACCCCTACTTTGCCAATACGCCCCTGGTAATTCACATCCCAATTACCCCCTGTGGAACGTTCATTTACGGTTGCCCTTGTATCTATCGGTAGTAGTTGTTGAAATTGTCTTCGTTCTGTTTCTTCGGTAAATATAGAAGGCGTTTTATACCCCATACCACCACCAATTCTTGTGGTAATGGCGGGCGATACTTTGAACATGGCAGATGTCTTTGGTAATAACGCAAATCCAAACGCATTCACATAATCGCCTCTTAAACCACTTTCCAACACCAGGTAGTCCGATACTGTCCAGGCATTTTGAATAAATAATCCCAACGTAGCATAGTGATAGTCGCGCAATCGCAAAGGCGCTTGCCCGTTTTCCCTGAAATCATCGGTTAATACATTTAACCCGGCAACCCAATCAAGTTTTATTCCTTTTTTTGTGGCGGTAAGTTATGAGCCGGAGGACTGTTGCAAACCATCACCTCGATACTAGGGAATGTTAATCACCCTATCCAGCCTGCTATAGCTATTTTTAAATTGAAGGGTGATATTATCCTGGAGTTTATGTGCAATACCAAATTGGGTAGTAATTCGCGCCGTGTTATTATTTTCAAAGAATCCGGCACTACCGTCCTTTATGTAGCTAACGGCACCGCCTGTACGCCTTTCTGAGATGTAGGTGACCCCCATATCGGCAGCGATTTTTTTACCATAATAAAAAAGGCGGGGGTTAATGGTATAGCGGTCAAACTTAGGAATTGCAGTCACGCCTATCCCGGCGGGATCATACGGGCCGTTACTGTTTCGCGAAGCGAGTACCGTTAGCCCGGCCCTATGCCAACGCTGACTGTAAAATCCACTCAGGTCGAGTCCGCCTGCCGATGTGCCGTTGGCAAGAAAATTTAATGCAGGTTCTTTGCCGGGTGTTTTTGACACCAGGTTTACCAATCCTGCGATGGCACCCCCACCATATAAGGTAGAAGCAGACCCCTTAATCACTTCCACCTGTTTTAGATCGAGTGGAACAATTTGAAGAATCGAAAGCCCACCGGAAAAACCGGAATACAGTGGATAGCCATCCTTTAATAACTGCGTATAGCGGCCCTCCAACCCCTGGATACGGATGCCAGCATTAAATGAAGTAGCAGAAGTTTGTTGGGTTTGTATACCTGTGCTTTCGTTTAATACCATCCGGATATCGCCTGGTTTCATATTCCCCTTCTCGGCCAGTTCTTCGCCTGAAATTACTTCCACCCTTGTTGGCAAATTAACAATGGTTCTGCCCAGGCGGGTGGCAGTAATCACCACTTCCTCTTCCTGTTCTTCGCTAACCACCAACGCAATTTCCATAACGGCATTTCCAGGTTGCGGTACCTGTACCACTACAGAGCGCTCCACCAAACCCGCAAAAGAGACGGTCACAGTATAATTGCCTTTTGCCATATTGCTAAATGAGGCCATTCCCAAACGGTCAGCGATCGCTGTTTTCTGTAACGAATCAATCGTTACAACAGCACCTTCGAGCGGTACTTTATCAGCCCCATAGTGGATGGATAACTGCAATACATTTTGGCCATGGGTGGCAGCTACACATAGCATGGCCATGCATAGAAAAATCACCTTTTTCATGATAGGTAAGTTCTTTAATGATGAGTAAATTTCAAGAAGGCACTTTACTTCACCGGGGAGGCTGAAAAAGACGGGCATGATAGCCTGGCTCAAAATAGCAGTAATAGTCTTTGTAGATGGAAGCACAGCCAACTGGGTAATGCTCAATTGTAAAAGGGGTATTGACCAAAATAAATCCAAGTGAAGAGGCGCATATTGAAAAGGGGGAACAGTCGCTGCAGTCATCATTCGCACTTTTATTATCACCCTGCTCCGTGGCAACATTCGTTGAACATCCGTCAACAAACGTGCAAGGCACCATTGCGGTGAGCATGATGTAAAAAAACAATAGAAAAGCGGCACCCTTTTTCATTAGGAACAAAAGTAATTGAAATAATTACTTCGCAAATGAACAAAGCATAATTCGTCAATTGAAGTAGGATGCTTTGGCCATCCGATTGGCTTACTGTTACCTGGTTGCCAATACAGGCCTTAGCGTGCTGCCACTCCCTCCGTCCATTGCCCGGCCAGCATGACATATAAAAATAAATCGAGGCATTCATTGTTTACCCATTCCGCCTGGTGTAAAATCCCCTCCTTTCTAAAATGGAGCCTTTCGGGTATCGCCTGGCTTTTACTATTGGCAGTTGCTGCTTTAATCTCTACCCGGTGTAACTTCAGCACCTGGAAGCCATAGTTGATCAGTGCCTTACACGACCTGGTGATGATCCCCTGGCCCTCCTCATTTTTTACCAGCCAATACCCAATGGACGCACTTTTGTTAATGGGATTTATATGGTGCAGTCCAATTCTGCCAACCGGAGTCTCTCTCAGAAAAATCACAAAACTAACTTCCTTCTTCTGCTGGTATAGCGCTTCACAATTTTTGATATAAGATAGTAAATCCTCTTCTGTTTGCATTCCGGGTACCCAGGGTAAAAATTGGGAAAGATGTAGCCGGTTGGCCTCTATTGCCGAATACAATGGCGCAGCATGTTTTACTGAAGTTAATTCAAGCCGCAGGTTCGTATCTATTTGTATTAACATCGACATCCAGGTTGAAAAAATAAAAAATATTGACAAATTAGCCACCCCCGGCCGGAAGCTATTATTTCACTGCAGCGCTTCTATACTGGCAACTACGGGGTGCCGTACTTACCCAGTAATCATTTTGGTTCTTTCAGCGCCATGCCAATCAATTTCTTAAGCACATTTATATCAACATCATCCAATTTGTTAATATACAGGCAGCCCACCCCCGTTTTGTGCTTCCCTAAATTATTAAGCACGGTGGAATGTTCCTTTATGTTCAAAAAAGACACAGGGACAGGATGGCCTTACGGGGAGAAAACCCGACTTTAAACCAATCCACTTCCCTGCCGGTTGCCGCACTTTTATACCGTTTATTTCCAAAACCAGTTAATGAACTGGATCAACTGAGCCAAAAATGGTTATTACCGAAATAAAGTGCTTCTTCCAGGAAATATCAGCGCGTATTTGATACCAGGGTGTAAACTAACCAGGGAAAGTAAATGTGATCTAAGGTGCCATCAATAATTTATCCAGGGTAAAAAAAAATTTCACGACTTTGTTTATAAAAAAAATGCCACCAGGTGAGGGTAACAGAATAAGTTTTAAAAAAGTTTTAGCTAATTTCCATTATCTAAATTGTGAATAGCCGGCATTGCAACTAAAATACCAGCGTGGCGATGGAATGGGCCCTGGCAGTTACTTCCGCGGCATTTCCGTTTATCCACAAATAATAGGGTGTTGCCGTATCACCCTGGTTCATCACAATCACCACGTTACTTCCATCGGGGTTTTGAAAAGCCGTAGTCAATAGCTGGCTCCTGCTGGCGGCGCTGCTGATCCGCCTGGCCCCGGGTTGGATGTGTTTTGAAAAATGCCCGATATAATAAAATGCATTGGTGTAAAGGAGCGAGCCGGTTTTTGTATTTGCATGCACGGGGGCGAAACAGAAGTTACCTACATGGTTGGGACCACCGGTTTCATCCAACAGGATATTCCAATCGGTAAAACCGCCCATGCCGTTGTTAAAGTCATTAATCATCGAACGGCCGTAGCGTTCTCCCAGTTTCCAGTCGCTTAACCGGGCGGGGGTAAATCGCTCATTACACCCTTCTGTAAACATAATTGCTTTTTCGGGATAAGCTTCGTGTACCCGTTGCAGGTTTTCGTACATCGGTTGGCCGCCGCTCCAGTCTTCGTACCAGTGAAAGCCAATGCCCCAGGCATATTTGGCGGCTTCGGGATCGTCAAAATAAGTTTGTGCACGCTGGAAAATCAGGTCGCGGTTGTGATCCCAAACGATTATTTTTTTTTCAGATAATCCCTCCTTCTCCATTACGGGCCCCAGGTGATTTTTTAGAAAATCCCGTTCTTCCTCCGCTGTATAAATACAACTTTCCCAACGTTGTTTGGCCATAGGTTCATTTTGTATACTAATGCCCCATACCGGGATACCCTCCTTTTCATAAGCCTTAATAAAGCGGGTATAATACCTGGCCCAGCTATTGTAAAACGCCGGAAGTAGTTTACCCCCCTGCAACATATTGTTATTGTCTTTCATCCAGGCAGGCGGACTCCATGGACTGGCCAGCAGGTCGAGCTTTCCGCCTGCTGCTGCCATCGCCGCTTTGATAAAGGGAATCTTAAATTCGCGGTCGTGGGCGATGTCAAAACTCGCAAGCATCGAATCGCCTTCCTTAACATAGGTATAACTACCGCTGCTAAAATCACAACTGTGAATATTGGTACGTGCCATCGTGTAGCCAATACCGATAGTAGTATCAAAATAAGCGGTCAATAATTCAGCCTGCTTTTCTTTTGGAAGTTTGGCATAGGTTTCGGCAG